>SKTG01000343.1 GCA_007118045.1 Nitriliruptoraceae bacterium | reverse complement strand
CGCCGAGCAGGCACGGGCCGCCCTCGAGCAGGGCCGCCTCGCCGCCGCCGAACGCGAGGCCGAGCTGCGTGGCCAGTACACCGTCCCGAGCGTGCGCGACGCCGTCGGCCGGTGATCCCGCCAGCGACCGCGACCCCGACGCCGCCCGACGCGCGCGGCACCCGAGGACCCACGTGGATTCCCTGAGCATCCGAGAGACCTTCCTCTCCTTCTACGAGGAGCGTGGTGCGCGCCGGTACGGCTCCGCGCCGCTGATCCCCAACGACCCGTCCCTGCTGCTCACGATCGCCGGGATGGTCCCCTTCAAGGCGTACTTCCTGGGCGACGCGACGCCGCCGAGCCCGCGTGCGGTCAGCTTCCAGAAGTGCGTGCGGACCAACGACATCGAGAACGTCGGGCACACCACCCGGCACCTGTCGATGTTCGAGATGCTCGGCAACTTCTCGTTCGGTGACTACTTCAAGCGCGAGGCGATCCGCTGGTCCTGGGAGCTGTCGATCGGCCCCTACGGGCTCGATCCCGAGCGGATCTGGGTGACCATCCACGAGAGCGACGACGAGTCCGAGGCGCTCTGGCTCGAGGAGACCGACGTCCCGGCCGAGCGCATCCAGCGGGTGGGTGCGCCGAAGGGCGCCAGGCGGATGGACGCCTCCGACAACTTCTGGTCCACCGGCGGGGCCGGCCCCTGCGGACCGTGCTCCGAGCTGCACTACGACCGCGGCCCGGACTGGGGCCAGGAGGGTGGCCCGGAGGTCGACGGCGAGCGCTACCTCGAGTACTACAACCTGGTGTTCATGCAGTACGTCCAGGACGAGGACGGCGTCGTCGGCGAGGAGCTGCCCAAGCCCAGCGTCGACACCGGCCTCGGGCTGGAGCGCATGGCGATCCTGCAGCAGGGGGTCGACAACGTCTTCCAGACCGATCTGTTCGCGCCCCTGCTCGCCAGGGTCGGCGAGCTGACCGGCGTCACCTACGGCGAGGACGCCGACCTCGACGTGTCCATGCGGGTGGTGGCCGAGCACACCCGCACGGCGGCGTTCCTGATCGGTGACGGCGTGCTGCCCGCGAAGGACGGTCGTGGCTACGTGCTGCGGCGGTTGCTGCGGCGCGCGGTGCGCCACGGCCACCTGCTCGGGCTCGACGTCTCCGGCGCGGAGGACCGCGGCGAGGGGCTGATCGTGCCCATGGTCGAGGCCGTCATCGAGCACATGTCGGCCAGCTACCCGGAGCTCGTGTCCCAGCGGCAGCTGATCACCCGGATCGCCGGGGCGGAGGAGGCCGACTTCGCGACCCGGCTGCGTCAGGGCCTCGAGCAGGTCGACCAGGCGATCACGAAGGTCCGGGCGAGCGACGAGGCCGAGGCCTTCCCGGGCGACGTCGCGTTCGAGCTGCACGACACGTACGGCTTCCCCATCGACCTGACCGCGGAGATCGCCGAGGACGCCGGGCTCCGGCTCGACCGCGACCGCTTCGAAGCCCTGATGGACGCCCAGCGCCAGCGGGCCCGTTCCGCCGCCAAGAAGGGTGACGGGGGGGTGCCGCTCGACACCTACCGCGAGGCGGCGGCGACCACCGGCGCCACGGAGTTCGTCGGCTACCAGGGCCTGGTCGCGGAGGCCGAGCTCGGCGCGATCGTGACCGCCGGAGGCCTGCTCGACGCCGCCTCGGAGGGCGACGAGGTGGAGGTCGTCCTGCCGCGCACGCCGTTCTACGCGGAGGGCGGCGGGCAGGTCGGCGACGCCGGCGAGCTCGTCACGGGGACGGGGCGGCTGCGCGTCACCGACACCCAGGAGCCCCTCGACGGCCTCATCGTGCACCGCGCGACCGTGGTCGCCGGCGAGGTGTCCGCCGGCCAGCCGGTGCAGGCCACCGTGGACCCCGACCGGCGCGTCGCCACCGCCCGAAGCCACTCCGCCACGCATGTGCTGCACGCCACCATCAAGGAGGTGCTCGGCGACCACGCGCAACAGGCCGGATCGCTCGTCACGCCGGGCCGGCTGCGCTTCGACTTCCCCCACTTCGAGGCGGTCGGCCGCGAATCGCTCGATCTGATCGAGCGCTCGATCAACCAGCGCGTGCTCAACGACCCCTACGTCGACGCCGAGGTGATGAGCCTCGACGAGGCCAAGCGTGCCGGTGCCGTCGCCAACTTCGGGGACAAGTACGGCGAGATCGTCCGCGTCGTCACGATCGGTGACTTCTCGAAGGAGCTCTGCGGCGGCACCCACGTGCCGTCGGGCGCGAAGATCGGCACGATCACGGTCGTGCGCGAGGAGTCGATCGGTTCGAACACCCGCCGCATCGAGGCGCTCACGGGCGAGGACGCGCTGACCCACCTCACGCGCGAACGGCTCGTGGCCGAGGAGGTCGCCCGGCTCGTGAACGTCCCCACCGACCAGGCCGTCGCGCGTGTCGGCGACCTGCTCGAACGGTTGCGGGCGGCGGAGAAGCAGCTCGCGGCGGCCCGAGGCGCCTCGCTGTCGCAGGACGCGAAACGCATCGCCGACGAGACCGGCCGGGAGGACGGACTCGCCGTGGTGGTCCACCGCGCGGACGGGTTCGCGATGGACGATCTGCGGCGGCTCGCGACGGAGATCCGCGGTCACCTCGCCGAGCGGGCGGTCGTGGTGCTCGGGGCCGCCACGGACGACGGCAAGGCGCAGCTGATCTGCGCGGTCACCGGCGACCTCGCCGAGGCCGGCGTGCAGGCGCGGCCCATCCTGCAGCCCGCGGCCGAGGTCGTCGGCGGCGGTGCCGGGGGCAAGGGAGACCTCGCCCAGGCCGGTGGCAAGCGCGGCGACCAGCTCGCGGAGGCGCTCGAGGTGGCCGCGCGCGAGGCGCGGGCCGCTGGGGAGGCGGCATGACGGAATCGGGAGCGAGCCCGGGCAAGCTGGGGGACGAGCTGCCGCTCCAGGGGCGGCTGATCGGCATCGACCTCGGCGAGGTCCGCATCGGCATCGCCGTCTCCGATCCGGGACAGGTCGTGGCCTCGCCCGCTGAGACGCTGCACGTCCCGCGCGATCAGGACGGGCCGACGATCGACGCTCTGGTCGACGCGGCGAGGCGTCACGAGGCCGCCGGTCTGGTGATCGGGTACCCGCGGCGGCTGGACGGTCGCGAGGGGGCCGCCGCGGCCCGGGCGCGCCGCTTCGCCGACCGGCTCCGCGAACGCACGGGCCTGCCGACCAAGCTGGTGGACGAACGCTTCAGCACCGTCGAGGCCGAGCGCACCCTGATCGAGGGCGACATGTCCCGCCAGGACCGCAAGGGGACGGTGGACCGGATCGCCGCCAGCGTGCTGCTGCAGCCGGTGCTCGAGACGCAACGCGTGCTCCGAGCCGGATGAGCTACCTCGGGGCGGCTCAGGTGCGGGCGGGCGGGGTTCCCGGCCAGGAGGGCCCCTCGTGCTGAGCCACGGCTCGCGCTGGTTCCTGGCCTTCGGGGTGCTCGGCCTCGCCGGCCTCGCCCTCGGCATGTGGTACCTCGACGCCGCCCTGTTCGACGACGGGGTCGAGCCCGGCCAGCCCGTCGAGTACACGGTCGAGCGCGGCGCCGCCGTCGGCACCGTCGCCGACGACCTCGCCGACCTGGGTGTCGTCAGCAGCGGCTTCCGGTTCCGTACCGCCGCGGAGGAGGCCGAGCTGCCGGAGCAGCTGCAGCCGGGCGTGTTCCAGCTCGAGACGGGCATGAGCAACGAGGAGGCGGTCGAGGTGCTGGCCGCCGGGCCCGAGTCGCCACCGATCGTGCGGTTCACGGTGGAGGAGGGGCTCGACGTCGACCGCGTCCTCGATCGGCTCGCGGAACAGTTCGACGCCTACGAGGTGGCCGACTTCCAGCAGGTCCTCGACGAACGCACGGACGCCGGCCGGCAGGCGGCGGACGAGGAGGACGACGGCACCGCCCTGCAGGCCGCGCTGACGCTGCCCGACTGGGTGCCCGAACCCGCCGACTCCCCGCCGGACACCGAGCCCTACGAGGGCGTGTTCTGGCCGGACACCTACGAGATCAGCGACGAGGCCGAGCCCCAGGAGGTCCTCCAGCGTCTCGTCGACCAGCTCGAGGACGAGTTCGAGGCCCTTCCCGAACAGCTCATCGGCGACCTGGACGCCGAGGGGCGCTACCGGCTGCTGGTCCTGGGCAGCCTCGTCGAGCGCGAGACGCGGGTGGACGCGGAACGCGACACCGTGGCCGGGGTGATCACCAACCGCCTCGAGGAGGGCATGCAGCTCCAGATCGACGCCACCGTGGTCTACGCGCTGGGCGGCGGGCCGACCGAGCAGGTGACCTTCGACGACCTCGAGGTCGAGAACCCCTACAACACCTACCGCATCGAGGGTCTGCCGCCGACCCCCATCAGCAACATGGGCACGGCCGCGCTCGAGGCCGCCGCCGACCCCGCGGACGTCGACTACCGCTTCTACGTGCTGGACCCCGCCTGTGACGGCTCACACCGGTTCGCGGTGTCCGACGACGAGCACCAGGCCAACGTCGAGCAGTTCCGGCAGGCCGACCGGTGCATCGGCGAGGAGCTCGACGGCGACGAGATCGACCAGATCGGCGACGACGAGTGACCCGTCCCGCAGCCGGCGCGCCCTGGCCGACCGCGGCGACCCGGCTCGTGGTGCTGCTGGGATGGCCGGTCGCTCATTCCCTGTCCCCGCAGCTGCACAACGCCGCGTTCGGCGAGCAGGGCCTCGACCTGGTCTACCTCGCTCTCCCGGTCCACCCGGACCAGTTGCTCCAGGTGGTGACCGGACTGGGCGCGGCCGGCACCGTCGGCGCGAACGTGACGGTCCCGCACAAGCGGGCGGTCATGGCGGCCTGCGACCACCTCACCGACGAGGCCGCCGGCATCGGGGCGGTCAACACCCTGGTCTGGACCACCGACGGTCTGCTCGGTGACAACACGGACGCGGCCGG
>SKTG01000200.1 GCA_007118045.1 Nitriliruptoraceae bacterium | reverse complement strand
GCCTCGTCACGCTCGGAGCCACTCGGGGCACAGTCGACCACCACGACAGCACCGCGACACCGCCACGACAGCGGTCCATCCGATGCTCCTCGACGACACCGACCGAGGAGCGCACCGTGTCGACCACAGACACCCACCCGACCGGGAACGAGGCCCCCACGGGTGGGGTGACGCCGGCCGAAGGCCGCCGACACCGCCGACGCAGGACCCTGCTCGCCGGCCTCGCCACGCTGGTCGCCGTGTTGCTGGCGTTGCCGATCGTCGCCGACGCCGCCGTCACGACCTTCGCGGCCCACGACCACGGCACCCTCGACGTCGTCATCGACGGCGAGACGGTCGACCTCGACCAGCCGCGCTTCCACGACCTGCACCCCGAGTTCCACGTCCACCCCGGCGACGGCAACCGCTGGCACCACCACCCCCGCACACCGCTCGCCATGTTCCGCTTCGAGCCCATGACCCTGCGGGAGGCGTTGACCGCGATGGGGATCGAGCACACCGCGGACGCGTTCGCGTTCGACGGCGTCGTCCACGACACCAGCCACCCGGCGACGGGGGTCACGGTGCTCGTGAACGGCGCCGAGGTCGACGTCGACGGACATGTGATCGGTGACCACGACCACATCACCGTGGAGGTCACGACCAGCTGAGCGACGGCCTCCGAGGCCTCCGCGCCGGTACGGGGCATCCCGGCACCGAAGAGGACCGTGATCGCCGCCGTGGCATGCCCGATCCCCGGGCCAACCCGACATCACGCACCCAGGTGGGCCCCCTGGGGGCCGCGGGCGAGCAGCGACGCGTTGAGCGTTGCTCCCAGAGACGAGGATCCCGACCTCGTTCCCGACGCGCCCAGGGACCGCTCCGGCTCATCCTGCCAGCTCCATCAGCCACTCGGTGAGCTCGGCGTGACGCTGGTCGAGGCCCGCGCCGGTGTACGGGCCCTGGTTCCGGTCGCCGACGATGCGGCCATCGATCATGTACAGGACCCGGTCGGTGCGGGCCGCGACCCGGGTGTCGTGGGTGACGAGCATGATGGTCGTGCCCTCGGCGTTGAGTTCCCCGAGGATGTCCATGATCTCGGCGGCCGCGACGGAGTCGAGCGCACCGGTCGGTTCGTCGCCCAGCAGGATCTTCGGGTGGTTGATCAGCGCGCGGCAGATGCCGATGCGCTGTAGCTGCCCGCCGGAGGCTTCCGAGACGTCCCGGTCGGCGAGCTCGTCGACGCCGGTCCGTGCCATCAGCGCCATGGCACGTGAGTCGAGTTCCGTCCGTGGTGCCAGCCCGGCCAGGTAGGCCGGTAGCACGACGTTGTCGAGCAGGGACAGGTTCTTCAGCAGGTGGACGTGCTGGAAGATGAACCCCATGGTCGTCAGCCGCAACCGGGCGAGTTCCTTCTGGCTGAGCGCGCCCAGGTCCCGGCCTTCGAAGCGGACCTCGCCCGCGGTCATCGTGTCCATGCCGCTGATGTTGTAGAGCAGCGTCGACTTGCCGGAGCCGGAGGGGCCCATCACGGAGATGAACTCCCCATCGCCGACCTGCAGGTCGAGCCCCTTCAGCACGACGTGTCCGTCGAAGGTCTTGGTGAGGCCGTGTGCGTCGAGAACGGCGGTCGCGGTCGTCATGGTGTGCACCCCTATTCGGTGGTGAGGGAGGAGATGTCGGCGGCGGAGATGGCACGGGAGCTGGCAACGGTCGCCGCGGTGACCGCGACGAGGAAGACCGCCGGCAGGAGCACGTAGGCCAGCGTCGGCGCCACGGCGAAGTCGATGCGGCTGGTGCCCTGCATGAGGGCCTCGAACCCACCGAACATCACCTCGAACATGAGGTTGAAGAGGGTCTCACCGAGGGTGTTCGCGGCGACGGTGCCGACGATGACGCCGAGGACGAGCACCAGCAGCATCCTGGTGAGGTACTGGCGGCGGAGCCCGGCGTCATCGGCGCCGATGGCCCGCTGGATGGCGATCTGACCCGTGTCCCGGGCGACCAGCATGCGGGTGAACAGCGCGGTCATCAGGACGGCGAGCGAGACCGCGACGAGCGCCGCGACGACGGCCGCGACCGTGAGCAGTCTCGCGGTCGGGCCGAGCGTCTGTTCACGCCAGTGGTCGATGTCGGCGATCGTGCCCGGCGCGAGCTGCTCGGCGTAGACCTGGGAGACCTCGGCGGCGTTCGCGTCGGGGACCAGGTCGATGCCGACCACGTACCACATCACCTCCTCCCCCTCGGTGGGTAGGGAGGCCTTGGCGGTCTTGCCGCCTCGGGTGATGTCCTGGTAGCTGCCGACGATGGCCAGATCGCGGACCTGCCCGTCGACCTCGACGGGGAGCGTGTCGCCGACGTCGCGTCCGGACTCGTTCAGTGCGAGCAGCGACAACGCGATCTCGGAGCCGCTGCTCGGGGCACGACCGTCGGCGTAGATCAGCGGTAGGCGGGTGTGGTCGCCGTTCTCGATGTACAGGCTGCTGGCGTTGCCCTCGCTGTCGACGGTGGCGTTGCGGGTGGTGATCATCGTGGCGAGCGCGGTCACATCCGGGTCGGCTACGAGCTGGTCGACGGCTTCCCCGAACTGGTCGGAAGAGGTGTCGTCGGCGTGGTCCAGATCGACGCGCAGATCGACCGGGCCGATACCCATGTAGTGGATGAAGTCGGGAGCGGACGCGGTGGTCGCGGAGTTGACGGGCACGATCATGATGAAGGTGCTGACCGCGAAGACGAAGAAGAGCAGCAGGTAGGTCGGCCAGCGACCGACGACGTCCATGACACCCAGCCGCAGGTGCACGGGCATCCTGGAGCGGCGCAGCCGAAGCCTCGTCGCACCCGACTGGTCCCCGGTCGCACCGGCACTGAGCGCGGTCACCGCGCTTATCCGGTCGAAGCGACGGAGCAGAACGACGACGAACAACACCAGGGCGCCGAACACCGCCAGAGCAGCCAGGATCGGGAGCAGCCAGCTCCAGACGCTCGAGGTGGAGCCCATGTACTGGGTGATGTTCCGGGTCAACAGGGGCGTCAGCGCCAACCCGCCGACAAGGCCCAGAACCGAGGCGACGCCCGCCAGCAGCGCGTACTTGGTCAGGTACATCCTGCGGATGTCACGGGCGGCGACGCCGATCGCCTTGAGCACCCCGATCTCGCGGTAGTCCTGCTCGGCTGCGGTGAGGAACGAGAACCGCAGGCACAGCGCCCCGACCACGAGCAGCAGCAGGGCCACCAGGATCACGACCGCGGCGACCATCCCGTCGCCGATCATCGTCAACGTCCGGAAGGTCGCCGAGTCCACCATCTGGCCAACCCTCGGCATGTCGGCGTCCAGGTAGTCCTTCTGGAACCCCGCCAGCTGGGTGTCGGGGTCGCGCAGCCAGAACTCCATGAGGTACTCGACCTCACCCGTGTGCTCGCGTACCTCCGCCAGGTCGTCCGGGGAGACCGCCAGCCGCTTGGAACTGGCGACGGCGGGGTTCATGATCGAGTCGCGGGCGAACCCCGCGATCGAGAACTCCTTCGAGAACCCGTCCGCAGCGTCGATCCGCACCGACTGGCCGACCTCGAGGCCGTCCTGGACCGCGTAGATCACCGGTAGCACGATCGTGCCGGGCGCGACCTGGGTGATGGGCTCGTTGGTCAGGTCGAGGAGCAGGTCACGCTCGGCGTTGGGGACCACCAGCGAGTTCTGCTGGATGCTCGTGGTCTGGTCCTCGCCGTCGAAGGACAGGTCGGCCCCGTCGATGCCGACCGTCAGCATCGTCTGGTGGTGGGCGACATCGGAACGCTGCTCGACCCAGCGTTCCAGCTGCTGCTCGTCGTAGTCCCCCGCGTGCATCTGGACCACGTGCGGCGCGTCGGCCCGTTCCATCAGACTGCTCGAGGCACCGATCAAACGGACCAGGGTCCCGGTACTGGCCGTCGCCAGCAGCACCGAGAGCATCATCAACACGACCAGCACCACGGTCACGCTGCGGTTGCGCGCGAAGTCCCGAGCGACCATCCGGCCGTACAGACCCGTCCGCGGGGATCGCCGCTCCCCCCCGCGATCCCGTCCGTGGTGCGGCCCCGTCTCGCGCTCGTTGGGCCGTGGCGCGTCGGGGCGGTCCTCATCCGGGGGGAGGTCGGGGGTGTGGCGGACGCCGAGGCGCATCGGGGTACCTCTCGTGGTTCAGCGCCCTATCGGGCGGCCGCCGAAGGGATGGGTGGCTCGGTGATGGCAGTGGTGGGGCCGGTCACGTGACGCACGGCGCGCACGGCCAGCAGACGGCGCACGGCGGCCACCATGAAGGCGGTGCCGGCGAGTCCCGCGACGGCCGTGAGGTCGGGTGCCCACAACCAGTTCTGGCGCCAGCCGAGGTAGAACGTGGGCAGGGCGAGCAACGCGAGGCCGGCGGCAGCCGTCGCGGTGGCGATGGCGACGTGGCGGCGCGGCCGTCGGCGCGGGGAGGGCCGGACGACGGCGAGCAGCACGGCCAGCAGGACGAGGAGCCCGAGCACGGGGGTCGCGACGCGGTAGGCGTCGACGACCGTGCCGGCACCCGCCGGCTCGCTACCGATCAGCAGGCTCACGGCGCCGGCGCCGATGCGGTCGATGTCGCCGTCGGCACCGGGAACGGCGACGCGGGGGCCGACGTTGACCAGCAGGACCAGCCCGCTGGACGTGGATGGCACGAGCGCTGCCGTCGTTCCGAAGTCCGGTGTCGCACCCGGGTGGAACACGGTCGGGGTGGGCCCGAACGGGCCCTCGCCCACGAACCATCCGAACCCGTACGAGGCGGTCGGCTGCTTCGCCCAGGGCCCGAGCGTGGCCACTGCCGCTGGCGTGAACAGGGCCTCGACACCCTCCTCGGACAGCACCCGCTCACCGTCGAGGTGGCCGCCCTGCAGCAGCGCCTGCAGGTACCGGCCGAGGTCGCGGGCGGTGGAGACGACCAGACCGGCGGGGACGAGCCCCTCACGGTGGGCCAGGTGGGCGACTGGGGTGCCGAGGACGTAACGGTGACCGTCACGCAAGCCGAGCCGCCTGGCGTCGTCGAGCCGTGCCGTCGTGCGCGTCATCCCGAGCGGTGTGAAGAGGCGTTCCTCCAGATGTTCGGCGTATGGACGGCCGGTGACCTGCTCGACGAGCGCGCCGAGCAGGACGTAGTTCGCGTTCGTGTACTGCCAGGCCACTCCGGGCTCGCTGACGAGCTCGGTCCCGTTCACCCGGGCGGCCGCCTCGGCGATGGGAACGTCCTGCAGCCAGGTGGTGGCTGGCGCTCCGGCGAGCGGGGGGAGCCCGCTGGTGTGCTCGAGCAGCCGGCGGACCGTGACCTGGTCGCTCCAGCTGGCAGGGAGGACCTCGAAGCCGTCGAGATGGTGTGCGAGCGGATCGTCCAGGTCGACCGCCCCGTCCTCCACCAGCTGCAGGACCGCGAGGGCGGTCATCGACTTCGTCGTCGAGCCGATGACGAACGGCGTGTCCGGTGTCACCCGTTCACCGTCACGGCCGGTGACCCCGAAGCCCCGCAGGTGCACCTCACCGTCGTCGTCGACGACGGCCAACGCTGCGCCGGGGACGTGGTTGACGCGCAGGCCGTCGGCCACGTGGGCCTCGATGTGCTCGACCACGTCCCCGCCGGAGGCATCGCTGGCAGCGGCCGGGCCCGCCCCCGCGACCATCAGCGCGACGAGGAGCGCGACCCCGGACCGGAGGGAGAAGCGTGTCGTGGACACGTCGAATCACCTGCCCGAGTCGATCACCTGACCCGATCGGCGTGTGAGAAGCGCTCCGGGCGGCGCTCCGAGCATCCGCCCAAGCGCCTCGTCACCGACAGGGGCGCAAGACCCTGTCGGTGACGATCATCACGACGGTGCGAGCGAGACCGGCCTCCCGCCCCTCGCACGACGAGGCGGTCGCGTGTACCATAGGGGGGTATAGTATTAAGCCCGGGATCGCCGCCCCGGCGCGCGCGACCGTGGATCGGAGGGTTCTCGATGGCACCGTCACCCCCCGCCGGCCAGCACGGAGCTCCGGCGACGGCCGAGCACGACCGTCACGACGAGCACGGCCACGCTGGCGACGGCGACAGCCATGACGCTCACGATCACGGTGATCACCTCGCCATGTTCCGCGACCGCTTCTGGGTCTCGCTCGCGCTGACGGTCCCGGTGGTGGTGTGGGCACCGATGATCCAGGAGTGGTTCGGCTACACCGCACCGGCCTTCCCCGGCAGCCAGTGGCTGGCGCCGGTGCTCGGCACCGTGATCTTCTTCCACGGCGGGTGGCCGTTCCTGACCGGAGGCTGGCAGGAGGCCCGGGACCGCGCACCGGGGATGATGCTGCTGATCGCGATGGCGATCACGGTCGCCTACGTGGCCTCAGGCGCCCACGCGCTCGGGATCTTCGGCGCGGAGCTGTGGTGGGAGCTCGCGCTGCTGATCACGATCATGCTGCTCGGCCACTGGCTCGAGATGCGGGCCATCGGCCAGGCTCGCGGTGCGCTGGCGGCGTTGGCCGAGCTGCTCCCGGACGAGGCGGAACGCGTCACGGATGGCGGCGACACGGAGACGGTCGCCGTCGACGACCTGCGGCTCGGGGACGTGGTGCTGGTGCGCCCGGGCGCGCGCGTCCCGGCGGACGGCACGATCGTCCAGGGCACCGCCGACGTGGACGAGTCGATGATCACCGGTGAGTCCAACCCGGTCCCGCGTGGCGAGGGTGACAACGTCGTTGCGGGCACGGTGGTGGCCGACGCCAGCCTGCGCCTCGAGGTCACCGCCACCGGTGATGACACCACGCTGGCGGGCATCGAACGGATGGTCGCCGAGGCGCAGTCCTCGCGGTCGCGGACGCAGGTGCTGGCCGACCGGGCCGCCGCGCTGCTGTTCTACGTCGCCGTCGCTGCCGGGGCGGTGACCGCGTTCGTGTGGTCGCTGCTCGGCGACCCCGTGTTCGCCATCGACCGGACCGTGACCGTACTGGTCATCGCCTGCCCCCACGCCCTCGGGCTGGCCATCCCGCTGGTCACCTCGATCTCGACCGCGAAGTCCGCCCGATCCGGGATCCTGGTCAAGGACCGGCTCGCCCTGGAGCAGATGCGCCACATCGACGCGGTGCTGTTCGACAAGACCGGGACCCTGACCCGCGGCGAGCACGCGGTCACGGACGTCGCGACGACGGACGCGGTCGGTGAGGACGAGTTGCTGGCGTTGGCGGGTGCGGTCGAGGCCGACTCGGAGCACCCGCTGGCCCGTGCCATCCATGCCCACGCCAGCGAGCGGGTCGCCCTCCCCTCCGCGGACGACTTCCGCGCTCTGACCGGCCGGGGTGTGACCGCCAGGGTCGACGGCGCGGCGATCGCCGTCGGAGGGCCCGCGCTGCTGCGCGAGGGCGGGGCTGAGGTCCCGGCCGAGCTGGCCGCGAACACCGACCGGTGGGCCCGGCGCGGAGCGGCCGTGCTGCACGTCGTCCGCGACGAGGAGGTGATCGGGGCCTTCGCCCTCGAGGACCAGATCCGCGAGGTGTCCCGCCACGCCGTCGACGACCTGCACGCGGCGGGGGTCACGGCCGCGATGATCACCGGTGATGCCCGACAGGTGGCCGAGGCCGTGGCGGCCGAGCTCGGCATCGACGAGGTGTTCGCCGAGGTCCTGCCGGAGGACAAAGCCGCCAAGGTCGCCGAGCTCCAGGAGCGCGGCCTGAGCGTGGCCATGGTCGGTGACGGCGTCAACGATGCGCCGGCGCTCGCCCAGGCGGACGTCGGCATCGCGATCGGTGCCGGTACCGACGTCGCCATCGCCTCCGCCGGGATCGTGCTCGCCTCCGACGACCCCCGCGGCGTGGTGGCCATCCGCTCGCTGTCGAGCGCCACGTACCGCAAGATGCTGCAGAACCTGTGGTGGGCCGCCGGCTACAACCTTGCCGCCATCCCCCTGGCCGCGGGCGTACTCGCACCCATCGGCTTCTTCCTCCCCATGGCGCTCGGTGCGGCGCTCATGAGCCTGTCCACCATCATCGTCGCGCTCAACGCCCAGCTGCTCCGCCGCGTCGACCTCGGGCTCGGCGAAGCGACGTGACCCGGTCCGCCAGCACGATGGTGCGCTGCTGACGGACCGCGTCGAACGTACGCCACGCCTTCGGGGTCAGCGGTGGGCCATGGCTCGAGCCGGCTCGAGCGAGGTGAGGACCTCGTCGAGCCATGCGAAGGTCACCTGCTGCATGCGCGAGTGGTTGTCGAGCATGCAGTGGTCGTAGGAACCGTCCTCCTCGAGCGTGAACACGTGCATCCGCTTGCGAGGGGAGGCGATGCCCTCGTGGTACTCGCGGGTCTGGTCGAGCATCTCCTGCCCCTCACCGGCACCCACGAGCGACAGCGCGGGACAGGTGATGCGCTCGAGGTCGTCAGCGATGGTGAACCTCGCCCAGTGCGCCTGCGCCTCGGGGTCGGTGAGCCAGTCATGGAGCGAGATGTCCTGGTAGCCGGCGGTCCACAGCCCGTACTCCATGTAGGCGCGGATCAGTGGGTCGCGTGCCAGCTTGCGACGGATCACCCACCGCAGCAGCCGGGCAGGCACCCGATCGACCATCGGGCCGAGCAACGCCGCGGCGACCCGGGCGTAGTCGATCATCGGGTTGTTGGCGATCACCGCCACGATCCGTGGGTCGTGCATCGCGACCCGTGGTGCGACGTAACCGCCGCCACTGAAACCCATCAACGCGATGCGCTCGTCGACCCCGGGGAGCTCCTGCAGCACGTCCAGAGCGGCCGCGAAGGGGACCTCGTAGTCCGGGCGCATGACCTGTGACGGGTCGGTGTGCACCGCGTTGCGGTGGCCCGGGTAGGAGAAGGTGAAGAAGTTGTAGCCACGGGCCACGGCGGCCGGGCCGATGATGCAGAAGTCCTCCTCGATCGTGTCATCGTTGCCGCCGGCGACCATCAGGGTCGGACGTTGCGTGTCGGTGTCGTCGGGCCGCCAGAAGTAGCCCGGCAGCCGCGCCCCCTCGAAGGGCACCTCGATGGCTTCCACCGGTGGCTCGAACAGCACGGCGGCCTTGCGGAATGCCGCCACGCTGCGTTCCCACAGCTCCTCGAAGGTCGGGTGGCTGGGCACACAGCCGTACTCGCCGGCCCGGAAGTAGTTGGAGGCACGCAGGAACGCCTGCCTCGCCGCGACCAGGTCACCGGCGGCCAGGGCGTCGTCGCCGTGGGCTTCGACGAGGGCGGCCACCTCGGACCACACGCTCGGCCAGCTGTCGGGATCGCGCTCGTCGATGCGCCGCGCGATGGTGCGGACCTCGCCGATCTCGGCGGCGTTGACGTTCATGTACGCCAACGTGCGCTGCAGCATCCAGTCGGCTTCGTGGTTCTTCAGCAACCCGAGCGTGTTGGGTGCCCGAGCCGCTCCCAGACCGCTCTTGCCAGCCATGACCGCTCACGCTCCAGTGCCCGAACGTCAGGGGCACCTCGCACCCCTGATGTGCCGGGCGGTAGGGGACCGACCATCCTCCGGCTCGCTCGGGCACCTCGGCAGGGGAACTCGACCCGAGCTTGGAGGACCTCCGCAACGAGCAACACCATGCCGCATCGGCCGACCAGGGCCGACCGGCGACGTCGGGGGTGCGGGGGGCGAGGCGCCGGATCGTGCAGCCGGGACGGGGACCCTCCGGGTCACGCCATCGGCGCTATCGGACGGGTCGTTGGTCCGTCGGTCTGCCGAGGCGAACGGGACAGCTCACGCGCGCCGAACGTCGCGATCAGCACGATGGCGAGCAGCACCTTGGCGGTGACGGCCAGCTCGTAGGTGGTCGTGGCCCCCGTGACCGAGGGCAGCACCGGTAGCACGACGTAGCTGGCCTGGGCACTGGCGTGCAGCAGCACGACCGTCGCGAGGCTGCCACCGCTGCTGTTGTACAGCCAGGTGAACACCACGCTCGTGGCGATGGTGCCCACGACGTACGAGGGGTATCCGATACTCCCCTGGGTCGACCCAGCGACCAGATGCAGCGGCAGGTGCCACACGGCCCAGACGAGGCCGAGCAGCACGCTGGCCGTCAGTGCGCTCGTGCGCGCCTGCAACCGCGGCAGGGCGTAGCGACGCCAGCCCGCCTCCTCGGCAGCGCTGTAGGCGATGAACACCAGGGGTAGCAGCCAGACCGGGACCACCTGCTGCTCGGGCGCCGGAGCTCCGGGTAGCTCCGGGGGCGTGCCACCACCGATCGCGTGGGCGAGCAGGGCGACGGCGTTGATCGCGAAGGGCGTGATCAGCGCGACCACCCACCACCTCGCCGGCGGGCGGAGCCCTTGCCGCCACAGGAGACGGCGGACGGCAGCCGAGCCACCGCCGGCGGCGACCAGGCCGATCGCGACCACGGCGGGGCTGACGAGCAGGACCAGCATCAGCTCGATCGGCAGATCGACGGCGAGCAGGCCGTGGCTCGCGGCCGCGACGGGGAGCCCGACCGCGAAGGAGATCCCGAGCGTCCAACAGAGGTACCGCGAGAGGTTCGGATGCACCATGGATCTGAGATAGTCTACGTTATCCAGATAACGAGTAATATCTCAGAGCCTCGCTAACACGTCAACCGGCGCCATGGGGCTCGGTCGGGCGCTCCGCCGCCGCCGGGACCACGATCGTCCAGCGACCCGGAACGTCGAAGCCGGACCACCGCGAGCACGACCGAGGACAGGCAGCCCATGAGCGAGCCGATCCTGAGCCGTCAGGAGCGCCAGGCCCGGACCCGACGGCAGCTGCTCGTCGCCGCCGCGCAGATCTTCGCCTCGAAGGGTTACCACGGGGCCACGGTGAGCGAGATCGCGCGGAGGGCCGGCTATACCACCGGGGCGGTCTACGGGAACTTCGCCAGCAAGGACGGGCTGTTCCTCGCACTCATCGACGACCACCTGGAGGTGCAACGCAACGGCCTCGAGCAGCTGCTCGAGGAGGACGACCCGGCTGAGCTTCGCGCGCAGCACCGGGCACGGATCCAGGGTGTCGTCACGGCGTTGACCCGGTCCAGCGCGGATGACGAGCCGCCCGCTGCCAGCGGTGAACTGACCGCCATCCAGTTGTGGACGTTGACGATGGAGTTCCTGCTCTACGCCCTCCGGGAACGCCCCGACCTTCGCCCGGCGATCAGCCAACGGCCACGTCAGCTCGAAGGGCGACTCCGCGGCGTCGTCGACCACTGGCTCGAGGTCGAAGGCCGTGACTGCGCACTCGGACCGGCAGAGATCGCCTTGGCCCACTCGCTGTTCATCGAGGGCCTGGCGCTGCGCCTCATGCAGGATCCCGACCTGATCAGCCCGGAACGAGCCGCCGATCTCATCACCACCCTGCTGTTCGAGTTGCCCTGCGGGGGCGAGTGAGGCACGGGTCTGCCCGACCGGGGGTCACGCTCTCGTCATGGCGAGCACCCCCGAGGTGCACGCGCCCTGCCTGTACCGTCGCCAACTCCCGAGACGCGGGCTCGGCACGGGCTCGTAGGCTGCCACGAGAGCGACGGCGGGCGATCCGGCGACCGACGAAGGCGGTTCGAGCAGATGGACGGACCTCGGGAGGCCGATCCGCGATCGATGCGCGAGCGGATGCTCGCCGGCGACCTGTACATCGCCGACGATCCCGAGCTCGCCGAGGCGAACTCGGCGGCGCTCGACCTCATGGCGGCCTACAACGCCACCACCGCCCGGCAACAGCCGCTGCGACGCGTGCTGCTCGAACGGCTGCTCGGCGCCGTCGGCGAGCAGACGGAGCTGCGCCCGCCGCTCTACGTCGACTACGGCGCCCACCTGCGGATCGGGGCGCGGTGCTTCGCGAACTTCGGGTTGGTCGCGCTCGACGTCGCTGCAATCACCATCGGCGACGACGTCCAGATCGGCCCGAACGTGCAGCTGCTCACGCCGACCCACCCGGTCGAGGCGGGACCGCGGCGGGACAAGTGGGAGGCCGCCGAGCCGATCGCGGTCGGCGACAACGTCTGGCTGGGGGGTGGGGCCATCGTGCTGCCCGGGGTCACGATCGGCGACAACACGGTCGTCGGCGCAGGCGCCGTGGTCACCAGGGACCTCCCGGCGAACGTGGTCGCCGTCGGGAACCCGGCCCGTATCGTGCGCACGCTCGACGAGCCGGCCCCAGCCGACGAGCCGGTCGCCGACATCCGCTGACGGCGCTGACGCGGGTCCGACCCATCACGGTCGACTCGCTCGACCCGCACCCAGGGCGGCGGCCGGTGCAACCGGACGGAGACCGAGGGACACCGATGACCACCGACGCCGCCACGACCCTCGACCCCGAGCCGGATGATGAGCCGACCCCTCGGGAGCGCCTCGCGACCGTGCTCGAGCGACGTCTCGACATCCCCATGGCCGTGCTCGCGCTGATCTGGGCCGGCCTGGTCGCCTACGAGCTGATCGCCCCGCCGGATCAAGCTCCCGGTCTCGCGCTGCTCGGCAACGTGATCTGGGCGATCTTCGCCCTGGAACTCGCCGTCAAGCTCGTGGTCTCCGGGCATCCGGGCCGCTTCCTGCGACGCCACTGGCCATCGGTGCTGTTCCTCGTCCTGCCGCTGTTGCGCGTGCTGCGCCTGGCTCGCGCTCTGCGGGTGGTCAGGCTGCTTCCGGCCAGCCGGGTGGTCGGCTCCTCCTACCGTGCGGTCGGCACGGCCAGGGGCCTGCTGACGGGGCGCCTGCAGTTCCTGGGGGCCGCGACCGCGGTCGTGGTGTTCGGCAGCGGACAGCTGCTGTTCGTCCTCGAGCGAGGTCGGGCGGGCGCACTCGACTCGCTGGGTGACGCGCTCTGGTGGTCGGCGAACCTCGGGATCGCCGCGAACCTCGTGTACGAACCGGTCACCCTGGCCGGGCGGCTGCTGGCGATCGTGCTTTCCGCGTACGCGATCGTGGTGTTCGCGTCCCTCGCCGCGACCGTCGGGGCGTTCTTCCTCGAATCACGCCAGGAACGCGCCGTCAGCGAGGATGACTCGTGAGACCGCGTGGCGGCGGACGACCGGTGGCCGGGTGTGTCAGCCGACCGGGTCACCCACACGCAGCACCAACGGCAGTACCGGCCCAGCCCCGGCCCGCGCGAGCCGCCGCGCGGCGACCGTCGCCGACCAGCCCGACCGGCGTACCGGCTCGATGAGCAGGACCGGTCCGGTCGGCACCGGTCCGGCCAGCTGCACCGACGCGAGCGCGTTCGCGGCCTGGTGGGCCGAGTTGGCCTGCTCGTGCTGCCTCGCGGCGTCGGCCGGCCGCACCAGCACCTGCTCGTTCAGCGGCAGTCGTCCGAGCTGGGCGAGACGGCTGGCGAGCGCCGAGAGCAACCCCGCATGTGTCCGTGACGGTCCGGTCACCATCACGGTCGGGCGAGCCGGCCAGTCCCAACGGGCGAGCACGGCGACGAGCCCGCCCACGACCTCCTCGAAGGTGTCGGCGAGACCGTCGGGGATCCCGGTGTCGCAGCGACCGGCGGCCGAGGCGAGCAGCAACGTATCGACCGGCTGTCGCCACCCGGAGGTGTCCCCGTCGGCCAACGCGCGGCCCGGCTGGGCACGCTCGGCATCGTCGATGTTGCCGCGCTCCTCCAAGCCGAGCCGGTCGAGCCCGGACGGCCACCGGCGGCGTGCCGGCACGAGCACGTCGGCGGCACGCAGGTGGTCACGGGCAGCGTCCACCAGCGTCGGGTCGAGCTCGAGGTCGGCCGACATGCCGGTGCACACGTCGCAGCGGCCACAGTCGGCAGCACCCGGGTCGTCGAGCGCGCCGGTCAACAGCCGCATCCGGCACGACGCGGTCGATGCCGCCCGCAGGTACTCACGCATGATCTGCTGTTCGGCGCGGCGGCCCGCCAGCAGGGTCGCGTACCGATCGTGATCGTGGACGTAGGTGGCGCCGGTGGCCTGCACCCCACCGGTCACCCGCTCGACGACACCCTCGACGTCGAGGATCTTGAGCAGCAGCTCGAGCCGGCTGCGACGCAGGTTGACGGCGATCTCCAGCTGCGGCAGCGACCGGGGCCCGCCGCCCTCGAGCGCCGCCAGGATCGCGTCGACCTCGCCGGGCAAGGGGACGCCGGCCTCGTCGAAGTGGATCCACAACGTCTCGTCGAGACCGGTGGGCAGCAGCACCACCGGGGTGAGCACGTCCCCGGCGCGACCCGCGCGGCCGATCGCCTGGTAGTAGGCCACCGGGGACGACGGTGCACCGAGGTGCACGACGAAGCCCAGGTCGGGCTTGTCGTAGCCCATCGACAGAGCGGTGGTGGCCACCACCACGTCGCAGGCGTTGACGGCCAGGTCGTCCTCGACCTGGCGGCGGGTATCGGCGTCGAGCTGGGAGGTGTAGGCGAGCGCGTCGATCCCGGTGGACGCCAGCCAAGCCGCGGTGGCCTCAGCGGCCGCGACCGTGAGCGTGTAGATGATGCCGGCCCGACCGACCGGGCGGCGCTGGCGGACGAACGTGGTCAGCCACGCGAGCCGTCGTTCGTGGTCGTCGAGGTCGAGCACCGCGAGCTGCAGGGTGTCGCGCGACAATGGGCCGCGCAGCACCAGCGTGTCGTCCTCACGACCACCGGCGAGCTGGGCGGCGGCGTCGGCGACGACGCGGTCGGTGGCCGTCGCAGTGCAGGCCAGGACCGCGACCGGTTCGGCACGAGCGGTGTCGAGGCGGACGAGCACGTCGGCGATCCGCCGGTAGTCGGGTCGAAAGTCGTGACCGTGATCGGAGATGCAGTGGGCCTCGTCGACCACGAGCATGCCAGCGGACGCGACGATGGTGTCCAGGATGCGGCGCCGGAAGTTCGGATGGTTGAGCCGTTCCGGGGAGATCAGCAGCAGGTCGACCTCGTCTGCCGCGACCCGTGCCTCGATCGCCTCCCAGTCCTCGACGTTGGTGGAGTTGACCGTCTCCGCGGTCAGCCCCATGCGACGCGCGGCGGCGAGCTGGTCCCGCATCAACGCGAGCAGCGGCGAGACCAGCAGGGTCGGGCCGGCGCCGCGGTCGCGCAACAGCCGGGTGGCGATGAAGTAAACCGCCGACTTGCCCCAGCCGGTGCGTTGCACCATCAGCACGCGTCGCCGGTCGTCGACCAGCGCGCCGATGGCGGTGGTCTGGTCGTCGCGTAGGGCCGCGTCGGCGCCCGCGAGCTGCTGGAGCAGGGTCGCGGCGGCCTCACCGGTGGCAGGGCTGATGCTGTGAGCGGTCACGGATGTCCTCGGGTCACGGGCGGACGCGCAGGTGGCAGGATGCCGTGTGGGACGGGAGGTCCGGCACGCGGCCCACATCGCAGGAACGTTCCTTCGAGTCTGCCGGCTTCGGCGATCTCGTGACCGAGGCGCCAGGCGGTTGACCACGGGCTCGACACGCCAGAGCCACCCGGCTCAGCACCGGCGAGCAGGGACTCCAGGTAGGCGTCGGGAGGGTCAACCGGCCAGCGCCCCGAAGGCCTCGTAGACCATGAACGCCGGCCAGAACAGACCCTGGAAGATGGCGAGCAGGTGCTCCCCGAACCCATCCGCCTGCTGCCAGAAGTACACGAGGGCGCCGAAGATGCCCATACCGTAGAGCGCTCCTCCGCCCGCGGCGGCACCGGAGTTGGTACTCATCGTCGTCTCCTGTCCGTGCCTGCTCAGGCGTGTCCACTCTGCGCCCATGACCGCGTCCCAGGAAGTGCCGAAGGTCCTCGCGAGGTGCATTCTCGGGGGCACGACGGCCGCCGGCTTGCGCTCCGGGCCGGTTCTTCGCCATGCCGAGGTGTTCAACCGCTACCGTCGGAGACTGCCTGCTGGTGCTCCCGGCCCGTTCGTGAGCGAAGCCACGCCCCGGAACGGGTCCAGCTCGGTCAGCCGGCGACGCGGCGCGCGGCCTGGAAGACGTCCTCCGGCAGGGGTGTGCGTAGCTTCCAGGTGATCGCGATCGGTCGGTTGCCCTCTGCCGATTCCAGGTCGCCCTGGCCGATGAACAGGTACGGCTCGGTGCGTTCGAACCGCACGAACAGCAGCGGACGTGAGGAACGCTCGAGGTAGCGCTTGCCCGCGCCCGTGTGCTGTGAGGCGCTGGACTGTGACTCCCAGTGGAACCGGTCGCGAGAGATCACGTAGTCGCGGTACATCGTGGTCGGCGTGTAGTGCTTCTCGGTCTTGTTCAACGTCACGAGCAGCAGATCGGAGTTCGTGGTCTCGTCGTAACGGACACCGGTGATCCAGCCGCCACCCTTGAGCCCGAACGCTTCGGCGATCTCGTTGCGGGTGTAGGTGGCGTGGGCCTGCAGCGGCACCTCGGGCAGGTCGCTGAGCACGGTGGGTAGGTGTGGCGCTCCGTCCTCCAGCAGGGCGGCGAGCTCGCCGAGCTCGGCTCGCAGCGCCGGGTAGCGCTCCAG
>SKTG01000473.1 GCA_007118045.1 Nitriliruptoraceae bacterium | reverse complement strand
CGACGGGGAGTTCAGCTCGACGACCCGCGGCGGCGCCGCGCTGGCGGCGGCGCTCGTCGAGGGCCGCCGGGTGGCCCGGCAGGTACGGCGGGATCGGCAGCAGCTCGCCGGCCGCAAGGTCCGCCGGCGCGACGGGACCGGCTGACGCTCGTCGGATAGGCCGCTCACGGCGCCATGCGCCGGGTCAGGTCAGCTCGAACCAGGGACCGATGACCTCGGCGGGTCGCTCCCGGTGGCCGGGCTCGCGACCCAACCAGGTGACCCGCGCCCGATAGCGACCCGGATCGACCCGTGGGCCCGGTGCCGCCCCGACGCGTGCCGGCACGATCGGACCCCGGGTCTGGTTCCAGTACGTCGGCCAGATCGCGAGCTGACCGGGCAGCCACCGGTCGACGGCCTCGTGCTCGGCGCTCCGCTCGATCAGGTCGTCCGCGACGCTGCGGTGGTACTCGTCGTGGATGGTGAGCTCGTAGCGCTGCCAGCCCGGGTAGTGGTGCTCGACGAAGCGGTCGCCCTGGTTGGCCGCCGTCACGGTGATGCGCACCGTCTCCCCCGGCGCGTACACCCCGCGGTCGACCATCACCTGCAGGTCGAAGCCGGCGAACGGCGGCGGGACGCCCAGCAGGTCGTCGAGGTCCACCTCAGGCCACCGGAGCGCCGAGCGGCAACGTGGTGTCGGGGGCGAGCAGCCGCACCCGCCCGTCGGGCTCCAGGCCGCCCAGCACGAGGAACTCGCTGACGAACCCGGCGATGCGCTTGCGGCCGAGGTTGGTCACCGCCACGACCTGACGCCCGCGGAGCTCCTCGGCGGCGTACTCGGCGATCTGCGCGCTCGTCCACCGCACGCCGAGGTGGGGGCCGAAGTCGACGGCGAGCTTCCAGGCGGGGCGCCGCGCCTCCGGGAACGGGACGACGTCCACGACCTCGCCGACGCGCAGGTCGAGCGCGGCGAAGGTCGCGGGATCGACCTCCGGCTTGGGCGGCAACGCCTCCGGGTCGTGCGGCGACCCCTCGATGACGGGGTCAGCCATGCGACCGCTCCCGTAGCTGCTGCGTGCGTGCCACCCAACGGTCGCGCAGTGCGCTCGCCCGGCCCTCCACGAGCGTGCGTCGGGCCAGCTCCAGGCCGGCGTCCAGATCCTCGACGGCGCCACCGGCCAGCAGCGCGGCCGCCGCGTTCAACGCCACGATGTCGCTCCTGGGGCCGGGCTCGCCAGCCAGCACCGCGTCGGCGATCGCGACGTTGTCGCTGATCGACCCGCCGAGCAGGTCCTCCCGCGTGGCGGGCGCGATCCCGAGCGAGGCAGGGTCCAGCTCACCGAGGCTCACCTCTCCCTCGCGGACCTCCCAGACATCGCTGACCGTGGTGGTGGTCAGTTCGTCCAGGCCGTCGCGGCCACGGAAGACGAGCGCCCGGTCCTTGCCGAGCCGAGCCAGGGCCTCCGCCATGGGACGGCCGAGCGAGCGGTCGGAGACCCCCACGACCTGGTGCGGCGCGCCGGCCGGGTTGGACAGAGGGCCCAGCACGTTGAAGGTGGTGCGGATCCCGAGCTCGGCCCGCACCGGCGCCACGTGGCGCATGGCCGGGTGGAACGACCGGGCGTACAGGAACCCGATCCCGAGCTCGGTCAGGCAACGGCCCACGTCGGCGGGGCGCAGGTCGATGGCGACGCCCCAGGCCTCCAGCAGGTCGGCGCTCCCGCAGGTCCCGGAGGCGGCACGGTTGCCGTGCTTGGCGACTGGCACCCCCGCCGCGGCCACGACGAGCGCCGCGATGGTCGAGATGTTGAAGGTGCCGGCCCCGTCACCCCCGGTCCCGCAGGTGTCGACGAGGCGGGAGGCGAGGTCGTCGGGCAGCTCGATGGGCTCGGCGGCCTCCAGCATCGCCCGGACGAACCCGGCGATCTCCGCTCCGGCCTCGCCCTTGGCGCGCAACGCCACCAGCAACCCGGCGACCTGCGACGACTCGGCCTCCCCCGCCATCAGCTGACGCATGACGGTCGCCGCCGTGCGTTCGTCGAGATCCTCGCGGTGCAGGAGGGTCGTGAGCACCTCCGGCCACCGGAACCCGTCGTCGGTCACGCCCGCGCCCTCCCTGCGGATCTTCTCCGCCCCGATCCCCCGCTCAGCGGTGGTCACGGGTCGCGGCGGCCACCTGACGCGCCGCCGACGCGTGGTCGCCGTAGGACGCGAGCTCCTCCTCGGCGATGGCGTCGACGCGTTTGGCCAGCAGGAAGGGGTCGACCGGCTTGAGCATCATCTCGTTCGCACCTGCCCAGCCGGCCAGCCACCGGTCCTGTGGACGGCTCGCCATCACGAGCGAGGGCTTGGCTGCGAGCTCTGCGAGCTCGGCCCGGGCCCGCAGGTCGTAGAGCAGGGCGTAGCCGCCACGGGGCTGCAGGTCCCCGTCGACCACGAGCACGTCGAAGTCCTCACCGTCGACGAGCAGCAGCCGCCGCGCCTCCTCCGCCGACGTGGCCTCGACCACCTCCGCGTCCGCGTGCAGCAGCAGCGCGCTCGAGGCGCGCAGCCGTTCCTTGACGTCCTCGGAGACCACCAGGACCCGCACGCGCACCACTCCTCGCACCGTTCGGCGCCACCACCGCGCGCCCGTGGGCGCGCCCTCGCATCGGCCGGGGCCGCGGGTCGTGAACCGCGTCACCTCGGTCCGGCGCCTGACGGCGCCACCGACCCCGTTCGGTCGGTGGGGGCACCGTAGCGCGCCTGGCTCGATCACCACGAGCAGCCCCGTACCGTGGCCCCATGGTGCGACCTCGACACCTCGACCACGCCGCCTGGTGGCCCCTCCGGCCCGAGGCCCGAGCCGCGTGGGCCGACGCGCTCGACCTCGAGCTCGGGGATCCGGAGCGACGCTACGCCGCGGGCCGCCGGGCCCGCGATCTGCTGGAACGCGCCACGGCGGCGACCGCCGCGGTGGTCGGTGTCGCCGACCAGGACCTCGTGTGGACCTCCGGAGGCACGGAGGCGATCGACCTGGCGGTGATCGGCACCGCGCGCGCCGCCGAGCGTCGCGGCGACCCGCGACGCCACCTCGTCGTGTCGGCGGTGGAGCACTCGGCGGTGCTCCGGGCCGCGGAACGGCTCCGGGACGAGCACGGGTACGCGCTGGACGTGGTCGGCGTCGACGGCTCGGGCACGGTCGACCCCGACGAGGTCGCGAGTCGCCTGCGCGCCGACACCGTCGCCGTCCACCTGCAGCACGCCAACCACGAGGTCGGGGCGGTCCAACCGACCGATGAGGTCGCCCGTGCCTGTCAGCGGGTCGGCGCACTGTTGCACGTGGACGCCTGCCAGTCGGTCGGACAGATGGGGCTCACCCTCGGCCACCTCGGGGCGGACCTGCTCAGCGCCTCGGCCGGGAAGTTCGGTGGGCCCCCGGGCACGGGTTTCCTGGCGCTCGGCCCCCGTGCCCGGTTGGCGCCGCAGCTCACCGGCGACGAGCGGCAGCGGGGACGCCGCAGCGGCGCGATCGACGTCGCCGCCGTCGCCGCGGCGGCGGTGGCTCTGCAGGCGGCCGACCGTGACCTCGCCGTCGAGCGGTCGGCCCGCGAGGTGGCTCGCCGCCACCTCCGCGCCCGCTGGCCGGAGGTGGTCGCCGACGTGCAACTGCACGGGCCGCTCGCCGACGCCCACCCGGGCATCGTCGCGGCGAGCGCGCTCTACGTGGACGGCGAGGCGCTCGTGACCGCGCTGGACACCGCCGGCTTCGCGGTGCACTCGGGCTCCTCGTGCGCGGCGACCTCCGGCCAGCCGAGCCACGTGCTCGTGGCGATGGGCGCCCTGACCCACGGGCACGTGCGGGTCTCGGTCGGGCCGACCACCACGATCGGCGACCTGGACGAGTTCCTCGATGCCTACGCCGAGGCCGTCAGGACGCTGCGGGCCACGGTCCGCGGCTGAGCCGCCGCACACGCCGCACACCACGGTGTCGGTTGGCGCCACGGGGCGCCGACACCCCACGCCGGCGTGCGGCACCCCAGCCCGTGGGAACGCACCGTTCCCACGCTCGGACCCTCGGGACCCGCTGCCGGGCGGTACCGTAGCTCGACGCTCCTGGTGCGACGGACGGTGGCTGGGCTCACCGGACGTGGCCACGACCGGGCGGATGCACGCCCGGCCGGAACCTCGACGAGGAGGCACGGTGTCCCATCCCACCGCCGCCCCGCCCGGCCGCCACGTGCTCGTTCCGGTCACGAACCCCGCGTCCGTACAACCGTTGCTGCGCTGCGCGGCGTTGCTGGCCGCTGCGGACGGTGGACGCGTGGCGATGGTCACGATCCTCTCCCCCGACGCGCCACGCGAGGAACGCATCACCGCATGGGAGGGCCTGGCCGACGCGGAACGCGCCGCCGCGGACCTCGACGTCGAGGTGCACGGGCAGGTCCGTCACGCGGACGACGTCACCGCGGGCGTGCTCGAGGCGGTCCAGGACCTCGATGCCTCGCTCGTGCTGATGGGTTGGCGCGGGAGCAGCTCGACCACCGACGTGTTCGGCCGGCTGATCGACCGGGTCGTCGGCCGCTCGACCGTGCCGCTCGCCATCGTGCGCCTGAGCCCGACGCCCTTCCGTCGCGTGCTGCTCCCCCTCTCCGACGACCACCTGCTGCCCGGAGGTCAGAGCGGGCTGTGTCTCGCGGCCCGGATCGCGGATCGGCTCCGCGCCGGCGCGGACGAACCCACGACCCTGCTCCGCACCGGGACGCGCGACGCGCAGTTGCCCCCGGAGGTCTCCGCGCTCGGTGACCGCGTCCACCACGACCCGCGACGCCTGCACCAGGCGGTCGGCGCCTTCGCCAGGCCCACCGACCTCGTGGTGGCCCCCGTCGCGCCCACGGTCTCCGGGCTGCGGGCCGCGACGACCCACCTCGCCTGGGCCGCCCCGGACTCCACGCTGGTCGTCGCCGTGGACGTGGGCCCGACCGGCGACGGCGACCTCGCCGACGCCGTCG
>SKTG01000012.1 GCA_007118045.1 Nitriliruptoraceae bacterium | reverse complement strand
TGCCGGCAAGACCACGCTGTTCCGCATGATCGTCTCGCAGGCCGGCCACGACGAGCTGATCGGCGGACCCGAGGCTCCCGACGAGGGACGGCTGCGCGTGGGGGAGACCGTCGAGCTGTCCTACGTGGACCAGTCCCGGCAGCACCTGGACAGCGGCAGGTCGGTCTTCGAGGAGATCACCGGCGGTGGGGACTGGATCCAGCTCGGCCGTACGGAGATGTCGTCGCGTGCCTACGCGGCCGCGTTCGGCTTCAAGGGCGGCGAACAGCAGAAGGACGTCGGCAGGTGCTCGGGTGGCGAGCGCAACCGCATCCACCTCGCCAAGCTGCTGCAGAACGAGGCCAACCTGCTGCTCCTCGACGAGCCGACGAACGATCTCGACGTGGACACGCTGCGGTCGTTGGAGGAGGCGATCCTCGACTTCGCCGGATGCGCGGTGATCACCAGTCACGATCGCTGGTTCCTCGACCGTGTCGCCACGCACATCCTCGCCTTCGAGGGTGACTCGGAGGTCACCTGGTTCCCGGGTGGGTACTCCGAGTACGAGGAGGATCTCCGGAAACGCAAGGGTGAGGACGCTCTGAACCCGACACGGCTGAAGTACAAGCCGCTGACGCGACGGACCAGCTGAGCGGTCGACACCCGGACTCCGGGCCGGCCTGGGAACGAGGACGCGATGGACGACGCCGACCGCCGAGCGGTCTTCGCGAGCGCACGGTTGGTCGACGGCGGGGCGCCGGTGGGTGCCATCGCCTTCGACCCCGAGGACGGTGGCCGTGAGCTCGGCGATGGTCGGATCGTCAGCGGGTGGAGCGTCTTCCAGGGCGACGAGACGGACGAGGAGCTGACCGACGCCGAACGCCTGCGGATGCCGTCGCTGACCTGGCTGCTCCAGCACGATCCGGACGTGTCGATGGTCACGACCGGGCACGACGGCTCAGCCGGCTACTGGGTGCGCGCCGGTGACCGCGAGGACGGTCTGCCGCACTGGGAGCGGCTCCGTCCCTGATCGGTGACGTCCCGGTCCCCGTCCGCTCCGGTGCCGCCTGGCCGTAGCGCGACGCGGGCGTGGACCGGCCGGTCCCTGGGGCGGTCACGCGTCGTCGGGTCGGAAGATCAGCTCGGTGTCCTCGCCGCTGAGGATCAGCGTGTCGCCGTCGACGGTCGCTGAATCGACCTCGACGAGCGCGGCGAGGTAGGCAGACTCGGCCGTCATGGCCTCCTCGGGCTCGCATGCCATCTCGGTGCTGTACAGCTCCTCGACGCGGACCTGCTCGCCGTCCTCCGCCAACCTGCCGCCGTACCCGTTGCAGGCGGCCGTGCCGTCGACCTCGTCCGACTCGATGCGCAACGTGACGGGGTGGCCGTCCGGCGGATCGATCCCTCCCTCCGGCCCGGTCCCGCTGCTGAGACGCCAGTCACCGTCGATCGCCACGGAACCACCGGCGTTCATGCCACCACAGGCGGTGAGCAGGGTCACGAGCAGCGCCCCGGCCAGCCGGCGATGCCCCTGGTCCCCGAGCGTTCGCATCGCACTCCCTCGGCCGTGTCGCAGGTGTGGGACGTCGCCGGTAGCCGGTCGGTTCCGTGCGGATCCCAGCCGGTGGCAACCGTAGGGGCGGGCCCGGTCGGGCCCGCCCCTACGACCGGATACCCGCGGTCAGCGCCCGTTGCCGGGGCCGCCGTTGCCGGGGCCGCCCGGGGTGCCGCTCGGCGGGCCGTCGCGGCGGCTGTCGAGCTCGAAGCTCGGGGACTCCCAGGTGTCCCAGTGCTCCTCGTTGTCCGGGTCGCCGGTGGCACGCAGGACCTGCAGCTCCAGGACGTACTCGCCCCGCGGCAGCGGACGACGACCGTCGCTGCTGCCCGCCTGCGTCGTGCCGTCCCACGGGAACGCCCAGAAGTCGCCCGGCTGGGGGCTGCGTGGCAGGTACTCGTCCTCGAGCACCAACCTTCGGTCGCCGCTGCGCTGGTCGACCGCGTAGACCTCCAACCTCTCCGGGTAGTGGCCGAAGAAGGCCTGGATCGTGGGCTGGTCGTCGTCACGGATCGAGTACGTGTGCCCCTCGTCGACGAGGACCACCTCGTTCTCCTCGTCGATCGTGGTCAGCACCGGGTCGACGTCCACGAAGGTCGGACCGTCCTCGCCGTCGGTCCACGCGCCGAGCAGCCCCATCTCGTCGACGTAGTCGCCGTCGTAGCCGAGGTAGGGGACGCTGAGCGGCGTCGCCTCACCATCCTCCGTCGTCATCGTGACGTAGCCGCCGTACTGGAGGTTGGGCAGGCCGGAGTTCGGCGAGGTGATGGTCATCTCCACCTCCTCGGAGCCGCCGGCGGGCACCGTCACGGTCTCCGGCGCCTCGAGCTCCGCAGCGGGCAGGAAGGCGAGCGGTGCATAGGTGCTGATACCCGCTTCCAGGGCCTGGACGTGACCGACGTCGTAGGTGACCTCGGCGTCGGAGCGGTTCGTGACCGTGACGGTCGTGGTCACCTGGTCCTCGTCCCCGAGGCTGAGCTGGCCCGGGACCACGTGCTGATCCGCGGTGATGGCCTCGTCGATCCGGATCATGCCGGCACCCTGCCGGATGACCTTCTCGACGTAGCCGGCACCCGGTGCGGCCGACCACTCGACCTGGTCCGAGGTGTTCTGCAGGCGGTCACGGACCTCGAACGGGTCGAGGTCGGGCTCGGACTCGAGCAGCAGCGCGACGGCACCCGCCACGTGGGGCGCGGCCATCGAGGTGCCGGACAGCATCGCGTACCCACCCAGCTCGAGCGGGTAGGTCGAGGTGATCAGCCCGCCCGGGGCCAGCACGCTCGGGCCGAACTCGAGCTCGACCTCCTGCCCGTAGGAGCTGAAGGACGACACGAGCCCGCCGGTCGGGTTCGGCGTCTCGACGGTGTCGTCGGTGAACTCGAGCGTGACCGTCTCGCCCGCCTCGATGGCGTCGAGCAGCGCCTCACCCGAGCTGTTGCTGATCCCGGCGGCCCACGGCTCGTCGCGTTCGATGCCGCCACCGGCGAACAGACCGGAGACGTTGTTGTATATCACCACGCCGGTGGCGCCGGCGTCGACCGCGGCCTGGTACTTCTCGTTGAAGGTGCAATCGCCACGCACGATCAGAGCGACGTTTCCGTCGACCTCGTCCGGGATTGTGTCGCCCTCGGCCAGACAGGCGCGGCCCGCGTCGATGAGCGGCTCGGACTCGCCCTCGCTGGGTGGGGCGGGCGCATCGCTCATGCCGAGGTAGGGGATCGGGCCCTCGACCGCGTCGCTCTCGAACACCTGCGTCTGCTGCGAGGTGTTGTCCGCGCTCGCCACGCTGATGATGTCGTGGGCGTTGGCGGGTGCGGAGAGGGTCCACTTGCCGTCGCCGCCGCTGTTGCCGGCGGAGTTGACCACCACGACACCCTGATCGGCGAGCTCGTTGCTGGCCTGGGTCGTCGGGTAGTCCTGCCCCCAGGCGAACGCGGCACCGAGCGACATGTTGACGATGTCCATGCCGTCCTCGTAGGCGTCCTCCAGCGCGTCCACGATCACGTCCGAACTCGTGGAGCCGGGACCGAAGACCTTGTAGGCCCCGAAGGTGACACCCGGCGCGACGCCGGTCACGCCTTCGTCGTCGGCTGCGTCAGCGCCGGTGATGCCCGCGACGTGCGTGCCGTGACCCTGCGGGTCCATCGGGTCGGGGTTCGGGGCCGGGTCCTGCGGCGCGTCCGGGTCGGCCGGGTTGAACTCGTCGCCGACGTAGTCCCAACCGTGCGAGATGCGGGCGTTGCCCTCGAGGGTGCGGTCGTCGTCCACGTCGATGCGGCGGTCCTCCTCGCCCTCGCCGCCGAGGTCCGGGTGGTTGTAGTCGATCCCGGTGTCGATGATCGCCACCGAGACGCCGTGGCCGTCGAGCTCGAGCTCGCTCTGTGCCGTGTCCGCCCCGGTCATCGCGAGCGCGCTCGACAGTTCCGGGGCGGCGTCGGTCGGGTCCGGCCGCTCGACCAGGCCCACGGGGTGCACGGCCTCGACGCTGTCCAGTCCGCGGAGGTGGTTCGCGTCGGCTGCGTCGGCACGCACCGTCTCCCCGTTGAACAGCGTGCCGAAGTCGCGCTCGCCCACCACCGCCAGTTCCTCGGCCGTGGCCTCGGAGCGCATGGCGGCGCGTTCGTCGGCCTGCGCCGCGGGGCTGCCCCCGCGTGCGGTGGGCTCGCCGGCGTACTCGACGAACCAGAGGTCGTCGACGAACCCACCGCTCGACGGCAGGTCCTCGAGGTCCCAGGGTGCCGGTCGTTCGCGCTCCACACGCGGGTCCTCGTCCGCTCCCGCCGTCCCGACCATGGCCAGGACCAGCGCGGCGGTGAGGACCAACGGTCCCACCCGACGTCTCGCTCTCATGCGGTCTCCCTTGTCTCGATGGCGGCCACGACCACGGCCAGGCGGCCCCGTCCGGACGATGTCCGGCGGAAGCTACGGGCGGCGGTGGTGGAGGAAGGCGACCCGTGCGAGGACCGGATGTGGACGCCTGAACAGCCGAGCGCGGTAGCGTGCGCCCCGTTCGAGCCGGGAGGGCGAGCGATGCGTCGGCCGTTCGAGGAACTGGCCAGCGCCAGGACGAGCATGGGCGAGATCAGCCTGCGGCGCCGTCTCGAGCCGAGCCGGCGCATCGACGTCTACGAGGTCAAGCTCGACGACGACTTCCTCATGTCGAGCCTGTTCACGGTCGCGGAGATCGAGCTCGCCCGGCTCGGGCTCGCCGAGGCCGCGGCGGAGGACCTCGAGGTGGTGGTCGGCGGCCTCGGCCTCGGCTACACGGCCGCGGCGGCCCTCGAGGATCCGCGGGTCCGTTCCGTCACGGTGATCGAAGCGCTGGCCGAGGTCATCGGCTGGCACGAGCGTGACCTGCTGCCCGAGACCGCAGGTCTCGCGCACGACCCTCGGACACGGCTGGTGCACGGTGACTTCTTCGCGATGCTCGCGGCCGACGGCTTCGACGTGACGGAGCCGGG
>SKTG01000285.1 GCA_007118045.1 Nitriliruptoraceae bacterium | reverse complement strand
TCCATGCCCGCCTCGCGGTGGCCCGGCAGGCTGCAGTAGAAGGTGTAGGTCCCGGCGTCGAGCTCCAGCGAGCCCGTCACGGTCTCACCGGGCGATGCGTAGGCCACCTCGGTGTCGCCGGCCTCCTCGATCACCAGGTCGTGGTCGGCACCACCCACGTTCTCGAGGACGAAGCCGACCTCCCCGGCGGGGGCGCTCAACGACTCCGGATCGAAGTACATGTCGCCCGCCTCGACCGTCACCTCGCCGTCGGCGGCGGCCTCCGCGTCGCCCCCACCGCCTCCACACGCCGTGAGCACGAGAGCCACCGCCGCGAGGAGGGCCGAGGTGGCGGCGACGCGACGCGGGTGCGTCGCTCGTGTCGAGGCGGTCATGGTCTGCATCGAGGAACCCTTCTGGTCACGGCTCGGCCGTCGGCGACAGGCGTCGCGACGTACGGTCGGGCCGAGTCGGAGACTTAACGTTTTGCACTATGCTAAGGGTTTCGGTGGCCGACCGCAACCCGGCCACGCAGGACCGAGCGGCCAGCCTGCGCGATCGATCCTCGCCGCGGCGACCTCGCTTGGTAGGGTCCGCCGGTCAGGGAGAGCACGGCACCGAGCGAGACATCCCGAACCGGGGGATCCCGTGGGTCCAGCGCAGCTCGACCGACGAGCGTTGACGCTCGGCCTGATCGGTGCGGTCCTCGTGGTGTTCGCCTCGGCGGCCGGAAGCGGCTGGTTCCGCTGGTTCGACACCGCGCTCGCCGGCTACCTGTTCGGCGTGGTCTTCTTCGTCTTCGGCACGGTCTACCGCTACACCGTGTGGTTGCGACGACCTCCCACCGCCAAGCTCCACGCGCGTGGCTGGCAGGCACTGTGGCGCACAGGTCAACGAGGGCGGAACTCGAGGTCGCTGCTCGAGCTGATCGTGCGCAACCTCCTCCTGCAGGACTTCATCTGGAAGCGCTCCAAGAGCCGCTGGGTCGCACACCAGTCGCTCTTCTGGGGTTGCGTGCTGGCCGTGGCCGTCACGTTCCCGCTGACCCTCGGCTGGATCCACTTCACGAGCGTGGGGCAGCGGGCCCAGACCTACGAGGCCACCGTCACCACCATCCCGGTGATCGAGTTCGACGTGGGTGGCGTGATCGCCTGGTTCTTCTTCCACGCCCTCGATATCTCGGCCGTCCTGGTGCTGATCGGCGTGTTCATCTTCCTGTTCCGCCGCCTCAAGGAGCCCGGTACCGCGGCGACGACCCGGGCCAACGACCATCTGGCGCTGGCCGGGCTCTTCGCCGTCTCGATCACGGGGCTGATGCTCACCGTCAGCCACACGTTCCTCGACGGCGAGTTCTACAGCTTCATCAACGTCCTGCACGCGCTCACCGTGCTGGTCGGGCTGGCCTACATCCCGTTCGGCAAGCTGTTCCACATCTTCCAGCGGCCCGCCAACCTCGGGGTCCGGTTCTACCGCGCCGAGGCGGCGGCAGGGGCCGGCCAGGTCTGCTCGCAGTGCGGTGAGGCCTACGCGAGCCAGCTGCAGGTCTCCGATCTGAAGGACATCCTGCCGGACCTCGGCTTCGACTACGACAGCGACGGTGACGGCAACTGGCAGGACGTCTGTCCGGCGTGTCGACGCCGGCTGATCGCACGTTCGCAGTCGTTGCGCGTCGGAGGGTTCGGGTAGATGGCACGAGCACCGCTTACCGAGGCCGAGCTGATCGAGCGGTACGGCCCGCATCTCAACCGCACCCCACCCGGCGGTTGGGAGAACGAGACCGAGGTCGACAGCGTCGTCAACACCCACTGCTGCTTCTGCGGCCAGCAGTGCGGGATCAAGCTCAAGGTGGCCGACAACGCGGTGGTCGGCTTCGAGCCCTGGTACGACTTCCCGTTCAACGAGGGGAAGCTGTGCCCCAAGGGCGTCAAGCGCTACCTCCAGGGATCGCACCCGGACCGCCTGACCACGTCGCTGCAGCGCACGGCGGGGGGCTTCGAGCCGATCGGCTACGACGCCGCGATCGATCGTACGGTCGCGGAGATGCGCCGCATCCAGGACACCTACGGCAAGGACGCGTTCTCGGTCGTCTCCGGCTCGTCGTTGACCACGGAGAAGACCTACCTGATGGGCAAGTTCGCGCGCCTCGGCCTGGGGACCGCGAACGTCGACTACAACGGTCGGCTGTGCATGGTCTCGGCGGCCGCGGCCAACAAGAAGGCCCTGGGCATGGACCGGGCCTCGAACTCGTGGAGCGACATCCCTCTCGCCGACGTCGTCTTCGTCGCGGGTGCCAACATCGCGGAGTGCGCTCCCATCACGACCGACTACATCTGGCGGGCCCGGGACCGCGGAGCCTCGCTGATCATGGCCGACCCACGGGTCACCCCGCTGGCGCGGACCGCCGACTGCTTCCTCGGTCTCCGGCCGGGCACGGACAGCGCGCTCATGGGCGCCATCCTCAACCAACTGGTCGAGCGCGACCTGCTCGACCACGACTTCATCGAGCACCACACGGTCGGGTTCGACGAGGCCGTCGCGGCGGTCGCGGACCTATCGCTGTCGGCCGCCCAGGAGATCACCGGAGTCCCCGCGAGCCGTATCGAGCAGGCCGCGGAGCTGTGGGGCCGAGCGGCGACGGGCGTCCTGCTGCACGCACGCGGCATCGAGCACCACAGCAACGGCGTGCAGAACGTGCTCTCGTGCATCAACCTCGGCCTCGCCACCGGCCGCTACGGCAAGCCCGGCTGTGGGGTGATGACGATCACGGGCCAGGCCAACGGTCAGGGCGGCCGCGAGCAGGGCCAGAAGTCCGATCAGCTGCCCGGGGCCCGCGACATCGGCAACCCGGACCATCGCGCGGTCGTGGCGGAGCACTGGGGTGTCACCCCGGAGGACCTGCCGCAGGCCGGCCTCTCCTACGAGGAGCAGTTCCAGGCCATCCTCGACGGCGACATCCGCGGCATGCTGATGATCTGCACGAACCCCATGGTCGCGCTCCCGGACACCAACATGGTCCGGGCCGCGCTGGAGAAGCTCGAGTTCTTCGCGGTCATCGACTTCTTCCTCTCGGAGACCGGCCACCACGCCGACCTCGTGTTCGCCGGGAGCCTCCACGAGGAGGACGAGGGCGTCGTCACGACCGCTGAGGGCCGGTGCGTCAAGATCAACCCGGCCGTCACGCCGCCAGGTGAGGCGAGGCGCGACTGGGAGATCATCCTGGACCTCGCACGCGGGCTGGGAACCCAGCGCTACTTCCCCTACAAGGGCCCGCGCGACATCTTCGAGGAGATCCGGCGCGTCACCTCGGGTGCCGTGGCGGACTACGCCGGGATGACCTGGGAACGCCTCGAGGCCGAGCACGGTCTCTTCTGGCCGTGCCCCACCGTGGATCATCCCGGCACGCCCCGCCTCTACGAAGGGCCACGCTTCGCCCATCCCGACGGCAAGGCGCGCTTCCTGCCGGTCCGCCACCAGCCACCAGCCGAGCAGGTCGATGCGGAGTACCCGTTGTGGTTGACCACGGGGCGCGTCATCAGCCAGTTCCTGTCCGGGACGCAGACCCGGCGCATCGGGCCGCTGGTCGATCAGTACCCGGAGCCGTTGGTCGAGCTCCACCCGCGGCTCGCCGAACGTTTCGGGATCGCCGACGGTGACCTCGTCCGGGTCGCCTCCCGACGCGGGGAGCTGACGGCGCCAGCGCAGGTGGTGGAGACGATCAGGCCCGACACCGTCTTCGTGCCCTACCACTGGGCCAACGGCAAGCAGGCCAACCTGCTGACCAACCCGGTGCTCGACCCGGTCTCCAAGATCCCCGCGTACAAGGTCTGCGCGGTGCGTCTGGAACCCGCAGGGGAACACCGCCCCGTCGTCGACGACCGCGGGACGATCATCACGACCGGCGAAGAGGAGCGAGCGTGAGCGAACTCGAGGACTTCTTCGGACGCTCGGAGCACGCGGGGGTCGGGGACCGCATCTACGTGCTCGACCAGAGCCGCTGCATCGGCTGCAACGCCTGCGTGCAGGCATGCAGTGAGTGCGAGACGCACGGCGGCCGTTCGATGATGCACCTCGAGACCGTCGACCGCGCCACGAGCACCCAGACGGCGCCGATGGTCTGCATGCACTGCGACGACCCCACGTGCGCGGAGGTCTGTCCGGCCGACGCGATCAAGAAGACCGAGGACGGCGTGGTGCAGTCGGCCGAGAAGTCCCGTTGCATCGGCTGCTCGAACTGCGTGATCGCCTGCCCGTTCGGGGTCCCGGAGTACGTGCCCGAGTTCGACATGATGATGAAGTGCAACATGTGCTACGACCGCACCAGCGTCGGGTCCGAGCCCATGTGCACCAGCGTCTGCCCGAGCCAGGCGCTGTGGTTCGGTACCCCGGAGGAGTTCTACGCGACCCGCCAGGGGTCGCTGTCCAACGAGTTCCAGTTCGGCAACCGGACCGTCACCACGCGCGTGCACACCGTGGTGCACGAGCCGGGTCCGCTGGACGCGTTCCTCGGTCGCAGCAGCCAACCCAGCGTGGTGTCGGACCCGTTCGGCATCGACGAGATCGGTCTGCCGGAGGTGGCCCGATGAGCGAGCAGTCTCCCCCGTCGCGTTCACGACGGCCGACGACGGAGCAGCAGCCCCCGAAGTGGCGGGAGGACTTCCCGTTCACGGCCGGCGGGGAGGACGAGGTCACCCGACGCGAGTTCGTGCGCTACCTCACCCTCGGCTCGGTCGGCGCCGCGGTCGGCAGCGTCGGCCTGGCGGGGATGACCCAGCTGCGTGAGCCGGCGGAACGCGTCGCCACACCGATCGTCGAGCTCGCCGAGGTGCCCGTCGCCGGCAGCTACCTCTTCCGCTACCCCACCGAGGACGACCCCGCGATCCTGATCCGCCCGACGGAGGACGAGATCCTCGGCTACAGCCAGCGCTGCACCCACCTCGCCTGCGTCGTCTACTACGAACACGACGAGCAGGAGCTGATCTGCCCCTGTCACAGCGGCCACTTCGACGCCACGGACGGACGCAACGTGGCCGGACCGCCGCAGCGCCCCCTCAACGCGATCGACCTCGACGTGCGTGACGGCGTCGTGTGGGCCCTCGGCGGCGGAGGTCACTGATGCAGCAGCGGCGGGTCCTCGTGCTCGGCATCGGCATCTTCGTGCTGATCAACGTCTCGCTGCAGATCTTCCTCATCATGGTGGGGCTGGAGGCGTGGATCAACTTCGATGTCGGGGTGGCCTGGGGCGCCGCCGGCACCTCGGTGGCGCTGGCCGTGTTGTCGTTGTTGCTGTACCGCTACCTGTCGGGTCAGAACGCCCGACTCCGCGCTGGTGCGCGGGCCAACCGGCTCCCCCACCACCCCCCGACACGTCACACGACCACGATGGGAGGCGAAGTGCCGGCGCGTGACCGGTCGTGACCGACACCGTGGCTGGGACGAGGACCGGGAGCGAACGCGACGCCAACCGCGTGCTGCTGTACTCGACGGTGGCGTTCACGCTGCTGTTCGCGGTCTGGGTCATGTTCGCCATCGTCGGCTTGCCGTTGCGCGACGAGTTCGGCCTGACCGAGCCGCAGTTCGCGTTGTTGGCGGCGATCCCGGTGCTCACCGGCTCGGTCCTGCGGGTCCCCCTCGGCATCGCCACCGATCGGTGGGGCGGCCGGCGCGTGTTCACCCTGCTGCTGCTGATCACCGCCGTGCCCACCTACCTCATCCAGTTCGCGGATTCCTACGCCGAACTACTGGTCTACGCGTTCCTCATCGGCCTGTCCGGGGCCTCGTTCGCGGTCGGGGTGGCCTGGGTCTCGGTCTGGTTCCCGAAGCACCGTCAGGGGATCGCGCTCGGCACGTTCGGCGTCGGCAACGTCGGGGCCTCCATCACCAAGTTGGCGGCCCCGGCGCTGATCACCGCGGTGGCCGCCGGGGGTGCCGCCGGCGGACTGATCCCGGGTGGCTGGCGCCTCGTCCCGTTCCTGTACTCGATCGCGCTCGTGCTGATGGCCGCCCTGCTCTGGTTCGGCACCCCGCGGGTCGATCGCCGCCCCGCACAGGGACGTCGGCTCGGTGACCTGGTGCGGCCGATGGGCACGATGCGCGCCTGGCGGTTCGGTCTGTACTACGTGGTCGTCTTCGGCGCCTACGTCGCGCTCTCGCTGTGGTTGCCGAGGTACTACGTCGACGTGTTCGGGCTCGGGCTCGGGCTGGCCGGGCTGCTCACCGCCCTGTTCATCTTCCCCGCCAGCCTCCTGCGGCCGCTGGGGGGCTACCTGGCCGACCGGTTCGGGGCCCGGCGGGTCATGTACCTCGTCTTCGGGGTGATGACGGTCGCCTGCCTGCTGCTCGCGGCTCCCGAGGGACACGTGGTCGTCGATCTGCCCGCCAGGGGCGAGGGCGAGGTCGCGCGGATCCTGCCCTGGAGCATGAACGTGTGGCTGTTCACGTGCCTGATCGTGCTGATCGGCGTCGCCATGGGGGTCGGCAAGGCGGCCGTGTTCGTCTACATCCCCGTCTACTTCCCGAGCGACGTCGGAGCGGTCGGTGGTCTCGTCGGAGCCATCGGTGGACTCGGCGGTTTCCTGCTGCCTCTGCTGTTCAGCTGGGCGCAGGCCGTGACCGGGATGCCGCAGGCGACGTTCATGGTGCTGCTCGCGCTCGTCGTCGCCAGTTTCATCTGGTTGCACGTGACCGTGTACCGGATGCTGCAACGCGAGTCTCCACACCTCGAGGACCGTTTCGAGCACGCAGCGGAGACCGAGCGGGCCACGTCGTGACCGTGGACGGCGCGCGGTCGTCGCGACCGGTAGCCGGTCGACACGCCACAACACGGACCAGGTGAAAGGCACAACGGATGTCGCAGGAGCACGGTCGGGCCCGATCGAGCTCGTGGATGACGGAGTGGGATCCGGAGGACGAGCGGGCGTGGGAGGCCGGGAACAAGGCGATCGCCTGGCGGTCGTTGATCGTGACCACCTTCGCCCTGGTGCTCGCGTTCGCCGTGTGGTTCATGGTCAGCGCCCTGGTCGTTCGCCTTCCCAACGCGGGCTTCGATCTGACCAGCGAACAGCTCTTCTGGCTCGCGGCCATGCCCGGGCTGGCCGCGGGGACCCTGCGGATCGTGCACACCTTCCTGATCCCGGTCTTCGGCTCACGGCACACGGTCAGCGTCTCGACGCTGCTGCTGACCATCCCGGTGCTCGGGTGGTTCTTCGCCGTGCAGAACACGGAGACGCCGTACGCCGTGCTGCTGCTGCTGGCCTTCCTGGCTGGGTTGGGTGGAGGCAACTTCTCGTCGTTCATGCCCTCGACGAGCCTGTACTTCCCGAAACGCCTCCAGGGCTCCGCGCTGGCGATCCAGGCGGGCATCGGCAACTTCGGCGTCAGTCTCGTGCAGTTCCTCACCCCGGTGCTCATCGGCACGGCCGTGTTCGGCACCGCCGTCGGCGCGTCCCAGACCCTGCAGACGGCGGCGGGTCCGCAACAGGTCTGGTTGCAGAACGCCACCATCATCTGGCTGCCGCTCGTGCTGATCGCGGCGGCTGCGGCGTGGTACTGGCTCCGCAGCGTCCCGGTCCGGGCGAACTTCCGGGAGCAGTCGGACATCTTCCGGCTGAAACACACCTGGATCATGACGTCGCTCTACTTCATGACCTTCGGCACGTTCTCCGGCCTGGCGGCCGCGTTCCCGCTACTGATCCAGAACACCTACGGCGGCTTCGAGAACGCTCCCGATCCGCTCACGTTCGCCTTCCTCGGGCCCCTGGTCGGCTCCGCGTTCCGCATCGTCGGAGGTCCGCTCTCCGACCGCCTCGGTGGTGCTCGGGTCACCCACATCGCGGGGATCGGCCTGGTGGTCTCGGCGGCGGTGGTGACGCTGTTCGTCACCCCGGAATCGCTCGCCGCCTTCCCGTGGTTCGTCGCGAGCATGCTGGCGGTCTTCTTCTTCGCCGGGATCGGCAACGCCTCGACCTTCAAGCAGATCCCGATGCTGTTCGACAAGCGTCAGGCCGGCGGCGTCATCGGCTGGACGGCGGCGATCGCCGCCTACGGGCCCTTCGTGCTGTCGGGCATCCTCGGCTCCGTGATCGGCGCGACCGGCGACGCGAGGGCCTTCTTCTGGGCGCTCACCGTCTTCTTCGCCTTCAACACGGCTCTCAACTGGTGGTTCTACGCACGGCGTAACGCGCCGCACCCGTGCTGAGGCGTCGGGAGCGCGCTCGACCGCCCTCGAGCGTGCCCTCAGCTCAGCCGACCTCGAGCCTGCCCCCCTGACCCGCCGTGCGGTGACCCTCGATGCTGCAGTAGAACGTGTACGTGCCGGGCTCGAGCTCGATCGTGCCGCTGGCCGTCTCCCCCGCCTCCGCGTGCACCACCTCGACGTCGCCGACCTCCTCGACGACCAGGTCGTGCTCGACCACGCCCACGTTCTCCAACGTGAACCGGATCGGCCCCGTGGCGGCCGCGACGGCCTCCGGCTCGTAGTAGATGTCGCCGGCTTCGATGACCACGGCGTTGTCGGCGTCCGCCTCCACGACGGCCCCCTCGTCGGCCCCGCAGGCAGCGAGGAGCCCGGCCGCGGCGCCGAGGACCGGGATGAGCGGTGATCTCGCACCGTGGATGCGACGGCGATGGCGACGGCGATGGCGACGGCGACGGGGCCATGGCCTGGGCCGTTGCCGGACGGCCGAGGCCCCCGCGGCTCGGAGGCCGTCGGACCGGCTCATCGGGCCTCGTCGTACCTCGGCACGTCGTCCGCCGACGGAGCGCCGTCCTCGGGCACGGCTCGCGCGGCCGGACGCGACAGCTCCGCGGGGACCTCGAAGGTGCCGGCCTCCAGGGCACGGTCGTTGGCCACCAGTTCGCTGAGCGTGCTCGCGGCGAGCGCGTCCCGCATCGCCTGCTGAGCACGTGCCCAGGGCAGGTGCACCGCACACATGTCGTCCCATCGGCACGGGCCTCCACGCAGGATGCACGCGGTCGAGACCAGCTCGCCGTCGATCGCCTCGATCACCTGCAGCAGGTCGATCTCCGCGGGATCCTTGGCGAGCACGTACCCACCACCAGGTCCCGCGACGGAAACCGCGATCCCCGATCGCACCAGCAACGCCAGGATCTGGGGGACGTAGCTCGGCGGGATCGCCATCTCCTCGGCGATCGCCTGCGCCTTGCGACGCTCCCCGTGGTCCACATGGCGAGCGAGATCCACCGCTGCGCGCACCGCGTAGTCGGCACGCTTGCCGAGCTCGAGTCTCATGGGCGGCAAGGTAGCGCCGCCGGTGCGCCGGTCGGTCGGGACCAACCGCGCCAGGTCGTGGTCGGACGGGCGCCGCGGCCGATGGCGGCTCGCCGGAGGTGTTGTCCCCAACCGATCGGCCGACCTGCTTGTCGAACATGTGTACGTTCGTTACGATACATCTCAGCTCATACAGACTCAGACGTACGGTCATGGGGACGCGCGATGGAAACCCGGGGAGCCTGGTCGACGGGAAGCGACCCACTCCGCGCCGACGCCGGGGTGGCCGCCATACGCCCTGGCGTCGAGACCGGAGGCGTCGCCACGGCGCTGATCGGCACCACGACCCGAGGCGTCCCCGCGACCCCACCCGCGCCCACGACCTCGACGGACATCTCGACCCCACCCGTTCCCACGACCTCGACGGACATCTCGACCCGATCCGCCCCCACGACATGGACCGGCACCGGCAGATGTGGTCCTACGAGCCGGCCCGCGGCGACGGCCGCGCGGGACGGGTTCGATGCTCGTGCCGATGGTCACGGCGATCGGGGGTCCGCCCGCTGGGCCCGCTGGTCTTCTGCGGCTGGCGGGTGGCCGTTGCAGCTGGCGGGTGAGGCACGAGGTGACTGGCAGCCGACGTTGACCGACGCACCGACGCACGCGTCCTCGTCAGCCGCGGCTCCCGCACGCAGCGACGGCACGGCACCCAGCGATGCCCGACGACCCGTAGCAGGACGGTCGGCCCGTGGCGCCGGTGCCACGCCAGCTGACGACGGAGCGCTGCTCGGGCCGGACGACCACCGGTTGGTCGACCCGTTCGAGGACCTGGCACGGGCGGTGGGTCGGGTGTCGGGGTTGGAGTTCGACGCGTTCTCCGACGACGCGTTGCGTGCTCTGCTGCGGCGTCTGCGGCCCCAGATGGACCGGCTGTCGGCGGTCCGTACGCGGGCAGCCGGGGATCTGTCGGCCCGGGCGGTCGCAGCTGCGCCGGTGGGGCGTGAGGCCGGCGCCGCACGCGAGTCGCAACGGTTCCTGCGTGAAGACCTGAACCTGTCACCCTCGGACGCGAAGAACGCCGCTGAGACCGGACGCAAGCTGCGTGGCGCGCCGGACACCGCCGAACGCTTCTCCTCCGGGGACTTCAGTCAGGCGCACGCCAAGGTCATCACCGACGCGCTCGCCCAGGTCGACCGGGCGCACCGGGACGCACTCGAACGGTCGTTGCTCGAGCACGCCACGAAGGTCGACCCCGTCGAGCTCGGTCGCATCGCGCGGCGCGAGGTGGCTCGCCTCGACCCCGACGGGGCGGAGCGAGCGGCGCATCGTCGGCACGACCGCCGGTCCGGGTCGATCACACAGGGCGCGGACGGCGGTGTCCATCTGCGTGCCAGCCTCTACGGGCTCGCCGGCGAACGTGCGATGACCGCCTTCATGGCGTTCCGTACCCCCGACACCGCTGGTGAGCGTCGTAGCCCCGCCCAGCAGGGCGCGGACGCGTTGGAGGCCATCTTCGAGGTCGCGCTGCGCAGCGGTGAGGCCTCCACCCAACACGGGGTCCGGCCCCACGTGCTGGTGACCGTCCAGTGGTCCGAGCTCGCACAACAGGCCGGGATCGGTGAACTGGGGTTCACCGGGCCGGTGACCATGGCCGAGCTGCGGCCGTTGCTGGCCGACTGCGACCTGACCCGGGTGATACTCGACGCGGACTCGGTGCCGATCGAGGTGTCCAAGCGCACCCGCCACGTGCCGGCTGGGCTGTGGGCTGCGCTGGTCACCCGTGACGGGGGCTGCCGCTGGCCCGGCTGTGACGCGCCGCCCGCCTGGTGCCAGGCCGCTCACGGCAACGTCCCCTACCGCGACGACGGCAAGCTCCACCTCGCCGATGCCGCGCTCCTGTGCCTACGCCACCACCGCCGCTTCGACGACGGCAACTGGCAGCTGAGGGTCGACGGCACCAACGTCACCTTCGACCGCGCCGATCAGCCTCACCGCGACGGATGCGCGGACGACCAGCCCGGCTACCCCGACCGGGCACCACCCTGACCGATGCCCGCCCTCGACTCAGGTTGCGCCGCTGAAGCCCAGGTGGTCGATGGGGCCCGGTCCCGAGCCCAGCTCCCACTCCTGGGCGCCCACGATGCAGCGCGTCACGTAGCTCTTCGCATGGTCCAGGGCGCCGAGCGGCTCGAGACCGTTGGCGAGCCCGGCCGCGCACGCGGATGCGAAGGTGCAACCGGTGCCGTGGACGTTTTCCGTGTCCACCCGTTGGGCCGTGAGATGGTGCACGTCACCGTGCGCCACGACCACGTCGACCGCCGTTTCGCCGGCGAGGTGACCGCCCTTGACGACCACGACGGCCGTGCCGAGATCGGCGAGTTCATGGGCGGCCGCCGTGATGTCGTCCAGGTCGTCCAGCTGTCGTCCCACCAACGCGGCCGCCTCGTGGACGTTGGGCGTGGCGACGGTGGCGGCGGGCAACAGCTGCTCCCGATAGGTACGGATCGCCTCGTCCTCGAGGAGACGGTGACCGGTGGCCGAGACGAGCACGGGATCGACCACCAGGTTCGGCAGTCGCCCCGAAGCCGCGTACGACGCCACCAGCTCGACCAGCTCCGCCGTGGCGAGCATGCCCGTCTTCACCGCCGCGACCGGGAGGTCCTCCAGCACGGCGATCAGTTGCGCCTCGACGTTCTCCTTCGGCACCACGTGCACGTCGGAGACGCCCGTCGTGTTCTGCGCCGTGACGGCGGTCACCACGCTCGTACCGAAGACGGCGTGAGCGCCGAAGGCCCGCAGGTCGGCCTGTATGCCGGCACCGCCACCCGAGTCGGATCCGGCGATCGTCAACGTGACGTTCGGGGTCATCATCGCGCCTTCGTGTCGGGGTCAGCTTCGGTGAGCGGGTGCCACGGACCGCGCGGCACGGGCGCGGGCTCGGGTGGCAGCTCTTCCAGCAAGGCGCGCACCACCGCGGCCGGGTCGCGGGCGCCCATCACGGCGCCGAGCACGGCGACACCCGCCGCGCCGGCCGCGCACCACCTCGCGACCGTGTCCGGTCCCACACCACCGAGGGCGAGCACCGGTAGGTCCCCGGCCACGGCTGCCAGTTGGGCGAGTCCCGGGACATCCAGCGCCGGTCCGTACCCCGGTTTGGACGCCGTTGGCGCGACCGGTGACACCGTCACGTAATCGAGCTGCGCGTCGACGGCGGCGCGGACCTCGACCTCGTCGTGGCACGAACGACCGATGAGCGTCCCCGCGGGGAGCTCCACAGCGTCGTCCGGCCGTGACAACCGACCGTCGTGGCGTGTGGAGCCGGCGCGGGCCGTGGAACCAGCGCGAGCCGTGGAACCAGCCCGGGCCGGGACCGGGTCGGTCGCGGCCAGGTGGACCCCGTCGGCGCCGACGTCGGCGGCCACCTCGGCGTCGCTGGCGACGATCAGCTGGGCACCAGCGGCGGCGATCGTGGGGGCCAGCTCGACGGCCAGGGCGTGACGTTCGTGTGGCGGGAGGTCCTTCTCGCGCAGGAGCACCGCGGGCGCGCCAGCCTCCACGGCTGCGGTGACGACCTCGCGCAACGAGCGACCCCTCGCGGCACAGCGATGCCGGTCGGTCAGGACGAGCAGTCGGGGAACGCTCACGGGGACCCGCTGTCGCGTTCGTCGGCGTCCCCGTCGGACGTGACAGGGCCACTCGGATCGGCAGGGCCACCCAGATCGGCCCGGCCCTCAGGAGAGGTGGAGGCCTGTGCATGACGTCGCCGTGGGATGCGTCCCGCCCCGCTCGCGAGCCGACCCGCCTGGACGGCCCATCGCATGGCGGTGGCCATGGCTTCGGGGTCCTGGGCGCGCGTGACCGCGGAAGCGATCAGCACGGCGTCACACCCGAGCTCCATGGCCAGAGCTGCGTCGGAGGCCGTTCCGACGCCGGCGTCCAGGATCACCGGGCACCGCACACGGTCGCGGATGATCGCCAGGTTGTACGGGTTGAGGATCCCCATCCCGCTGCCGATCGGCGAGCCCAGCGGCATGACCGCCTCGCAACCGAGGTCGGCGAGACGCACCGCGGTGATCGGATCGTCGTTGGTGTACGCCAGGACCCGGAACCCCTCGTCCACGAGGGTCTCCGCAGCATCGAGCAGCTCGACCGGGTCCGGGAGCAGGGTGTCCTCGTCGCCGATCACCTCGAGCTTGATCAGGTCGGTCTCGAAGGCGTCGCGTGCGAGCTGGGCCGTCCGGACCGCCTCGTGGGCGGTGAAACAGCCGGCGGTGTTCGGCAGCAGGCGTGCGCCCGTGCGGTCGATGACCTGCAGCAGCGAGGGGCCCTCCGACGGTGCGACACGGCGCAGCGCCACCGTGACCAGCTCCGTGCCGGAAGCGACGATGGCGCGCTCGAGGATGTCGAGGTTGCTCACACCCCCCGTGCCGAGCAGCAGGCGGGACGAGAGCACCAGGTCTCCGAGCTCGAGGTCCTCCATGAGGTCTCCATGACGAGTGGCATCGGCGGCGATGGGGTCGTGCGGATCAGCCACCCTGTACGGCGGCAACGACCTCGACCCGGGCGCCGTCCTCGAGTTCGGTGTCGTCCCAGTCGGCGCGGGGCACCATCTCGCCGTCGACGGCGACCGCAACGCCCCGTCGCTCGGACACCTCGGCATCGATGACGTGGCCCAGGCGGCAGGGCGCGTCGAACTCACGGGTCTGGCCGTTCACGGTGATGGTCACGAGGCGCTCCGAACGTCGTCCACGCGTCGCCCAGGATCCGATGTGCGCGGCCCGGTGTCGGTGACGGCGGAGCGTCGTGGGTCCGCGACCTCGATCTCCGCGGGTGGGGTCTCACCGAGCAGGCAGGCGACGACGGCCTCGGCCGTGATCGGCGCGAGCAGCACCCCGTGCCGGTGGTGGCCGGTGGCGAGGATCAGTCCGTCGAGGTCGGTGGCACCGACGAGCGGGTGGTTGTCGGGGGTACCGGGCCGCAGCCCGGCCGCGGTCTCGGCGAGCGTGAGCTCGTCGACGCCGGGCACGATCGCGACGGCGGCGTCCAGCAGCTCGCGGACACCGCCGGCGGTCACGCTCCGATCGTGGCCGAGCTCCTCCTGCGTCGCGCCGACGACCAGCTCGTCGTCACGGCGCGGTACGAGGTAGATCGATCGGCCCTGGACGATGCCTCGGACCGCCCCGGACAGCAGGCGTGTGCCGTCCCGGCTCCGCAGCCGCAGGATCTGGCCCTTGACCGGCCGCACGGGAGGTGCGACCGAGGCAGGCAGGCCGTGCAGTGCTCCGGAGGCCACCCCGGCGGCGAGCACCACCCGGGGGGCCGTGTGGGTCGCGCCGTCGCCGGTCGTGACCCCGAGGACGCGTTCGCCGTCGTGGTCGATGCGCTCGACGGGCTGGGCCACGGTGGTGACGCCTCGGGCGCGGCACGCCTCCGCCAGCGCGGCCGTGGTGCGCCGGGGATCGACGTGATGATCGCCGGGCGCGAACACCCCGCCGCGTATCCGCGGACTGAGCATCGGCTCCTGAGCGCGACATTCGCGGCTGCGTCGTCGGTCCACCTCGAGGCCGAGGTGCTGCTGGAAGCCGTGGAGGTCCCGCAGGGCGGCGTGGTCGTCGGCGTCGAAGGCCACCAGCAGCGTGCCGTCCCGTTGGTGACCGATGTCGTGCCCGGTCGCGGCTTCGAGCTCAGCCGTGAAGTCGGGCCAGCGCCGAGCCCCGGCGATGTTGAGCCGCAGCAGCGACTCCTCGCCGTATGCCACCTCGGTGACCGGAGCGAGCATGCCGGCGGCGACGCCCGACGCACCGGACGCCGGAGCCGGGTCGATCACGGTCACGTCCAGACCCGCCAGGGTCGCCCGCCACGCGGTCGACAGGCCGATGACGCCAGCCCCGACGACGATGACGTCGGGTGTTCGGTCCGCGTCTGCCCGGCCGACGTGCGGCGCGCTCGAGGTCGCGGTAGCGGCGTCGCCCATCACGGTTCCACCTGCGCCCCCGTCGGGCCCGTGGCGGTCCCGGAGGAGCGAGTCGAGGTCATCGCGGGGAGGACCGGGGCCGCGCCCTCCAGCTCGGCCAGCAGCTCCCGGGTCGCCTGCACGGGGTCGGCCGCCGAGGTGATCGCAGCCGTGACCGCGACGCCGTGGGCGCCGCTGGCCAGCACCTCGCCGATCCGCTCGGCGGTGATCCCCGAGATGCCGATCACCGGAACGTCGACGGTGCGCACGATCGCGGCGAGCGTGTCGAAGCCGATCGGGTCGGGCAGCCCGTCCTTGGTCGTGGTCGTGTACAGCGGCCCGCACCCGAGGTAGTCGGCCCCTTCGGCGACGAGCCGCGCGGCGGTATCGGGCTCCCGGGCCGTACCGCCGATCAGCAACCGGTCCCCCGCCAGCTCGCGTGCCGCGCGGACCGGAAGGTCGGTGGCGCCGAGGTGGACGCCGTCGGCACCGCTGGCGAGCGCCAGATCGACCCGGTCGTTGACGATGCAGGTCGCCTCGGCGGCACGGCAGCGCTCGACGACCGCGGAGGCGAACGCGAGGTGGTCGCGGTCCGTGGCTCCCTTGACACGCACCTGGACGCCCGGGGCACCGGCGGCGAGCGCCGCCTCGATCGTGCGCAGCACGTCACGGCCCCCGTTCGGACCCGTGAGCACGTGCAACCGCGGGACGGTGTGCTGACTCGTCATGACGCGCTCCCTCCGCCGGCATGACCCGGATCAGGTTCCAAGGTCCGCGCTCGTGTCCTGCGCGTTCTCAGCCCGGATCGTCAGGGCTCCCTTGGCGTCGCCGACACGGTATCGGCGTGCTCGCCGGATGGGGTGGTCGCGCGGACGTACGACGCTCAGGCTCGGGCACGGCCTCGGTCCTTCGAACGGGTGAACGGCCAGACGTGGCCCGCCCACCGGCGCATGGATACCGTCCGCCCGTGTTCAACAGTGAGCGCCGGCCCGGAAGGCCGCGGACGCTCACGTCGAACATCCCGTTCGCTCCCGTGAGGACCAGCGTGCGCGACCTCCCGTCCGGCGCTCCGACGTGAAGGAAGAGCGTGAAGCGACGAGGAAGTGAACGAAGGGCGCAGCCGAGTCTCCCCCGGCGGGCGCTGCGTGCCGTGCGGCCGAGGTTCGGCGGGCGTCCCGGCGACCGGGCGCTGCCGACGCTGTACCCCTTGCCGGCACGGGTGACGCGCGACGAGCGGGCCACGAGGATCCGCGGACGGGACGAAGCATGAGCGCCGAGATGGCCCCCGGCACGCCCGCGAGGCGCAGCGTCCCGTCGCCCGCCCCGGACGCCACCGCGCACCGCCGCCGAGGGTTCGCCGAGGCGCTGGCGGTC
>SKTG01000165.1 GCA_007118045.1 Nitriliruptoraceae bacterium | reverse complement strand
GTCGGTGTCGCCGACCCGGACCCGGACGCGCGCCGGGCGGCGACCGCGGCGGTCCCCGGCGTGCCGGCCGTCGCGGACGTCGAGAGGCTGCTCGCCGCGCCCGGTCTCGAAGCCGTGGTGGTCTGCGTCCCGACCGACCGGCACCCCGCGGTGGCCACGGCCGCCTTCGACGCCGGGCTCCACGTCTACGTGGAGAAGCCGCTGGCCGTCGACGCCGAGGCCGCCGCGGACATCGAGGCGGCGTGGCGCCGCAGCGGCCGTAGCGGAGCGGTGGGCTTCAACTTCCGCTTCCACCCGTTGGTGCGCGCCGCGGCCGAGCACCTGCGTGCCGGCGACCTCGGGGAGCTGGTGGCGGTCCGTACGGTCTTCGCGTCCCCCCCACGAGAGCTGCCGGCCTGGAAGCGCGACCGCCGCACCGGCGGTGGGGCGCTGCTGGATCTCGCCTGCCACCACCTCGACCTGCTGCGGCACCTGCTTGGCACGGAGATCACCCGGGTGTCGGCGAGCGTGGCCTCCGTGCACGGCGACGCGGACACCGCCCACCTGCAGGTCGATCTGGCCGATGCTCCCTCCGCACAGTTGCTCGCCACCCTGCGAGCCGCCCAGAGCGACCGGGTGGAGCTGCTGGGCGATCGTGCGACCCTTGTGCTCGACCGCATGGGGCGCCGCGATCTGGAGCTGCTGCCGGCACTCGGCCCGTCGTCGCTCCGTGCGCGCCTGCGTGCCGCCACGGACGTCTCCCGCTCGGCGGCCAGGACCTGGCGTGACGGGTTGCGCCCGCCCGCGGAGCCCTCCTTCGCGGCAGCCCTCGCTGCCTTCGTCCGGACCATCGGGACGGGCGCGACGGCCGAGCGGTCGGGCGCCCGCGGCGTGGCCGGCCGCGACGGTGAGGCCGACCGGTTGGCCGACATCGCCGACGGCAGGCGGGTCGCTGCCGTCATCGACGCCGCCGAACGCTCGGCGAGCACCGGACGCCGCGTCGAGGTGGGGACGGAGGCCGCCGCGTGAGGGTCCTGCTGCTCAACGACAGCGCGACGCCGAGCGGAGGGGCCGAACTGCAGACGCTGCGGCTGCGCGAGCTGCTGCGTGACGCCGGCCACGAGGCCCGCATCCTCGCCTCACGCGTCTCCGACCTGCCCGGTCGGAGCGAGGCGGATGTCGCCACCCACGGCACGGTGCACCCCAAGCTGCGGGTGCTCAACCAGACCGCCAACCCGGCCGCCGCGCTGGCGCTCCGACGGGAGCTCGCCACGTTCGCGCCCGACGTGGTGCACGTGCGCATGTTCCTCACCCAGCTGTCCCCGCTGATCCTGCCCGTGCTGCGCGACACCCCGACCCTGTGGCAGATCGCCTACTACAAGGCCATCTGCCCGCGCGGGACCAAGCTGCTGCCCGACGGCTCCCGGTGCGAGGTCCGGGCGGGGACCGTCTGCCTGCGTGAGGGCTGCGTCACGACCCGGTCGTGGGTGTTGGACATGGCCCAGCAACGGCTGTGGCGCCACTGGGCCTCGGACCTCGACGCGGTCGTCACGCTGAGCCGCACGATGCGACAGCGGCTCGCGGAGAACGGCGTGCGCGGGGTCGGCGTGCTCGGCAACGGCGTGCGCGAGCGGCCGCCGCGGCCGCCACTGAGCGACCCACCCACCGTCGCCTACGCCGGCCGCCTCGTGCCCGAGAAGGGGGTCGACGTGCTGGTCCGGGCGGTCGCGGAGGTCGCAAGCCGGATGCCCGACGTCCGGCTGCTGCTGGCCGGGGACGGGCCGCAACGTCCGGAGCTCGAGGCGCTCGCGGTCGAGCTCGGCGTGACCGAGCGGCTGACCTTCCTCGGCCACGTCGACCGCGACGAGGTGGAGCGGCGGTTCGACGCCGCCTGGGTCCAGGCCGTTCCCGGACGGTGGGAGGAACCGCTCGGCAACGTCACGCTGGAGGCGATGATGCGCGGGACCACCGTCGTCGCCTCGGCCCTCGGCGGGCCGGCGGAGACGGTCGAGCACGACCGCACCGGTCTGACGGTCACCCCGGGGTCGGTAGCCTCGCTCGCCGGCGCCTTGACCGAGCTGCTGTCCGATCCGTACCGCTGCAACGCGCTCGGTCGTTCCGCCCGTGAGGTCGCTCTGGAGCGCCACAGCGAGACGGCCGTGCTCGCCCGGGTGCTCGAGCTCTACCGCGAGGTGCGTGCGCGCGCCGCCGGCTCGGCAAGGACCCGACGTTGAACGACACGCCCGACCTGTCGGTGATCGTGGTGACGCCCACGACCTTCGAACAGATCCGTCGCACGGTCGCCCACCTGCGCGTCCAGGGCGCCGTCGACCGCCTCGAGCTCGTGCTGGTGGTGCCGACGGAGGGAGCCCTCGCGGACCACGACCCCGCCGAGCTCGCCCCGTTCGGCGCCGTCACCGTGGTGCCCGTCGGCCCGATCGACAACGTCGACCGAGCGGCCGCACGCGGCATGCTCGGGGCGGCCGCACCGATCGTCGCCACGATCGAGGATCACGCCTACGTCCAGAGCGGTTGGGTCGAGGCCGTGCTCACCGCCTACGCCGAAGGCGACTGGGGCTCCGTCGGGTCGGTGATGGGCAATGCCAACCCCCGCACCGGCCTGTCGTGGGCCAACCTGCTGCTGGGCTACGGGTGGTGGCTGCAACCCGAGCAGGCCGGGGAGCTCCCGGACGTGCCGAGCCACAACGCCACGTACCGGCGCGACGTGGTGGCACGGTTCGGCGACGCGCTCCCCGACCACGTGGGACGCAACGGTGACCTGCACGACCGGTTGCGGGCGGCCGGGGAGCGGCTCTACCTCACGCCGGTCGGCTCCATCACCCACGCCAACCCGTCCCGACTGCGGGCCACGGCGGACCTGCGGTTCCACGCCGGACGGCTCTACGGCGACGAACGGGCGCGGCAGGGTGACTGGTCACCAGCCCGACGCGCCTTCTACGCCGCGGCCTCGCCACTGATCCCGCTGGTCCGGTCGAAGCGCATGTACGACGAGCACTTCGCGGCGGGTCGCGGCCATGCGGAGCTGTTCCCACGGATCGTGCCCGGCCTCCTCGCCGCGCTGGTCTTCGACGCCGTGGGCCAGGCGGCCGGCTACCTCCGTGGTCCCGGCCGTGCACCGGAGGTGCTCGCGACCTTCGAGATGGACCGGATCCAGCACCTCGATGCCACGGATCGGCGCCTGCTCGCGGCCCCCGCGGAGCCCATGTGAGCCGACCGAACCACGACGGCCCTCCACGCATCTCCGTGGTCGTGCCCTCGTTCCGGCAGCCCGACCGGTTGCGGGCCCTGCTGTCGGCGCTCGCCGCGCAGGACCTGCCGCCCGGGGACTTCGAGGTCGTGGTCGTCGACGACGGCAGCCCGGAACCGCTCGCTCCCACCGCCCGGGCCTTCGAGGACCGCCTCGAGGTGCGCGTGCACCGCCAGGACAACGCCGGTCCGGCCACCGCCCGCAACGTCGGCGCCGAGGTCGCACGCGCGCCCCTGCTCGCGTTCACCGACGACGACTGCCGGCCGAGACCGGGTTGGCTGCGGGCGCTGCTCGACGCTCACGTCGCCCACCCCGAGGCCATGCTTGGGGGCCGCATCGTCAACGCGGTCACCGACGACGCGGCCGCCGAAGCCAGCCAGCTGCTGGTCGGCTTCCTGTACGACTGGTTCGACGACGAGCACGTCAGCCGGTTCTTCGCGAGCAACAACCTCGCCGTCCCGGCGGAGCCGTTCCGAGCGATCGGCGGGTTCGACACGAGCTTCCCGCGCCCCGGGGGCGAGGACCGCGAGCTGTGCGAACGGTGGCACCGCGAGGGCCGCCCCCTGCGCGAGGCCAGGGCGGCGGTCGTGGACCACTTCCACGCCATGGGTGTCCGTGGGCTCGTACGACAGCACGTCAACTACGGCCGGGGGGCCTACGTCGTGCACCGCCGGCGAACGGCCGCGGGTGACGGGCACCTGCGGGTCGAGCCGCCAGCCTTCTACCTGCGGTTGGTGACCCACCCGTTCGGCCGGGCGCCCCTGCCGCGCGCTCTCCGGCTCGCGGCGCTGCTCGTGCTCACCCAGGCAGCCAACGCCTACGGCTTCCTACGCGAACGGGCGGCACGCCGACGTCGCGGCCGAGCTGCGCCCGCCGCCTGACCGGGGTCGGCCGCCGCGGACCGCGCCCGCTCGCGCCACGCCGCGGGACCGTCTCAGGTGGTGGTCAGCAGCTGGTCGTGACGGGCAGCGAGGTCGTCGAAGGGCGCGACGTCCACGATGCGTCCGTTCTCGACCAGGACGACCCGGTCACAGGCGCGGACCGTGCTGAGGCGGTGTGCCACGACGACGATCGTGCGCTCGCCCCGGAGCTCCTCCAGCGCCGTCATGAGCTGCGCTTCCGTGGGACCGTCGAGCGCCGAGGTGCCCTCGTCGAAGAACACCGTCGAGGGCCGGCGGTACAGCGCCCGTGCGATCGCGAGACGCTGCCGCTGGCCACCCGACACCCGGACGCCGTCCTCGCCGATGACGGTGTCGAGCCCGTCCGGCAGGGAAGCCACGAAGTCGTCGAGCTGGGCCAGGGAGAGCGCGTCGGCGACGGCGCCGTCGTCGATCTGCTGCTCCGGGACCCCGAGCGCGACGTTGCGCCGGAGGGACGCGTCGGTCAGGAACACCGTCTGGTGCACCGCTCCGAGGGTGGCCTGCCACGCGGCGACGTCCTCGTGCAGGTCGCGACCGTCGAGCAGCACCCGCCCCTCCGTCGGCGCGAACAACCCGAGCATCACGTCGACCAGGGTCGACTTCCCCCCTCCGGTCGGCCCCACGATCCCGACGAACTCGCCGGTACGGATCGCCAGGTCGACGTCCCGCAGCGCCCACTCCTCCGTGTTCGGGTAGCGCGCCCCGACGCACTCGAGGCGCAGCTCCTCGTGCAGGTGCCAGGGACGCTCCACCGGCTCGGGGAGCGGCCGCTGGGTGGCGAACAGCTCCAGATCCGCGTGCAGCAGGTCGATGCCCGCGGCGGCGAACTTCAGCGAGTTCGCCGAGTGGAGCACCTCGTTCAGCGAGGGCTGGATGCGCATGCCGACGTAACCGAACAGGCCCAGGACCGGGAGGGCCTCCAGCGCGCCGTCGCCGAGGAGGACGCTGATGCCGAGGAACGCGAGGATGAAGAGCACGAGGCCGGTCTCGATCGCGACACGCGGCAGTTCCTTCGCCGTGGAGCGCAGGTACTTCACGCGGGCGAGCTCGTCCCGATCGGAGGCGAACCGCGCAACGAACGCGCGCTGGCGGCCGAGCACGGTGATGTCGCGCCAGCCGCCGAGCCCCTCCTGCAGGGTCTGCAGGGTGTCGTTGGACATGGCCTGCGCGGTGCGACCGAAACGCTTGACCCGCGGGTGCACGACCCGCAGCAGCACCCAGGTCAGCGGCCCGAGCAGCAGCACCGCCATGACCGTCGCGGCGGGCGTCGTGACCAGGAGCACGGTGAGCAGACCGACGATCATGATGGCGTGGGACACGAGCTTGACCAGCGGCACCAGCGCCTCGCGCGTGAACTGCTGCACGGTGTCGAAGGAGTTGCGGATCAGCTCGGAGCTGTTGCGCTCGAGGTGGAACGAGGCCGGCATGGCGAGGTAGCCCTCGAGCAGGCGGGTGGCGAGCCTGGCGCCCGCACGCTCCGCGACGCGGTACTGCACGTAGGCCTGGCCCACGATCGCGCCACCACGCAGGACGAAGAACAGGGCGACCGTCGCACCGACCACCAGCAGCAGGGTGCTCTCCTGCATCTCCGGCAGCACGTCACGGATGTCACCCACCACCGGGAGCTCGAACCCGCTGGTCTCCGTCGTGATCCGGGCCAGCAGACCGAAGATGAGCAGCGCGCCCAGGACCTCGAGCCCGCTGGCCGTCAGCGCGAGCGCGATCACGGCGACCCACCGGACCCGGTGGCCGGGACCGACCAGGGCCAGCACTCGTCGGAGCGGCTCGAACATCGTCGCGCGTGAGACCGCGGGAGCTCGCTCGGCCCCGGGATGACACCTCGGGCAGGGTAACGGCGACCTCCCCAGAGGACCGGACGACGACCTCGGCCGTCCGGTGGCCGGGACCGCGTCGCCCTCGGGGACCGTCTACCCTCCGCGCGGTCCGACGGCCCGGGGCCACGCCCACGCGCCGCGTGATCGATGCCGATCGACCACGTCGAGCCCACGACCGGGGGCATCGCCCGCCAGCGACGAGGCCACGACCCCATGCCCTACCGCGATCCCGATCGTCCCCGCACCGACCCGGACGATCGGGACGTCGTGGTGATGGGTGGTGGCCCCGCGGGTCTGACGGCCGCCTGGCACCTGACGAAGGAGGGCGTGGACGTCGAGGTGTTCGAGGCCGACCCAATCCACGTCGGCGGCATCGCTCGCACGGAGGCGCACGACGGGTTCCGTTTCGACATCGGTGGACACCGCTTCTTCACCAAGTCCGACGAGGTGCGCAAGCTCTGGCACGACATCCTGCCCGAGGACCAGTGGCTCTCGGTCGAGCGGATGTCGCGGATCTACTACGACGGCAAGTTCTTCGACTACCCCCTGAAGGCAGGCGACGCGCTGCGCAAGCTCGGCCTGTTCAACTCCGTGCTGTGCGTGCTGTCCTACCTCAGGGCACGAGCCTTCCCCCGGCGGGACGTCCGCAGCCTGGAGGACTGGGTCGTCAACCAGTTCGGCATGCGGCTGTACCGCATCTTCTTCAAGACCTACACGGAGAAGGTCTGGGGGCGGCCCTGCAGCGAGATCTCGGCGGACTGGGCTGCCCAGCGCATCAAGGGGCTGTCGTTGATCTCCGCGGCCCGCAACGCGTTGCCGCGCCTGCGCGCGCCGAAGGCCGACGACACGGTCATCAAGACCCTGATCGAGACCTTCGAGTACCCGATCGAGGGGCCGGGCCAGATGTGGGAGCACGCCACGGAGAAGATCCGCGGTGGTGGCAACACCGTCGAGCTCGGGACCCGGGTCGTCGCGATCGAGCACGACCACACCCGGGTCACGGGCGTCGAGGTCGAGCAGGACGGCCGGCGCCGGCGGGTCAGCGGCACGGACTACCTGGCCACGATCCCGCTCCGCGAGCTCGTCGAGATGATGGAGCCGGCGGCTCCGGGCGAGGTGATCCAGGCCGCTCGGTCGCTCGACTACCGCGACTACCTCACGGTCGTGCTCGTGGTCGACCGCGAGCACGTCTTCCCCGACAACTGGATCTACATCCACGAGCCGGACGTGTGGCTCGGCCGCATCCAGAACTACAAGAACTGGTCACCGGCGATGGTCCCCGACCCCGGTCGGACGGCGCTCGGGCTCGAGTACTTCACCACGCAGGGCGACATGGATCTCTGGGAGGCCGACGACGCGGAGCTGATCGAGCTCGGCAAGCGGGAGGCCTCGGCGATCGGCCTGCTCGATGCGTCCGAGGTCCTCGACGGCACGGTCGTGCGGATGCCGAAGGCCTACCCGGTCTACGACGAGCACTACAAGGAGAACGTCGCGGTGATCCGTGGCTGGCTGATCGAGGTCGCCAGCAACCTCCAGACCGTCGGGCGCAACGGGATGCACAAGTACAACAACCAGGACCACTCCATGCTCGCCGCGCTGCTCGCGGCGCGCAACATCCTCGGTGAGGCCTGGGACCCCTGGAAGGTCAACACGGACGCGGAGTACCACGAGGAGGTCCACGAGGACGCCGACCAGGCGGGCCGCCGTGTGCCGACGGCCGTCAGCCCGAAGGGCAAGGGGGCACCGCTACGCCGGTGAGCCCGAGGGCGCCGCGGCGGACGACGTCGGGACCGTCGCCCCCCGTTCGAGGCGGCGACCGCCGAGGAACCGGCGCAGCCACACCGCCCCGAAGGCGGCCGAGCTGTACAGGTACGAGGCCCAGTGCCAGCCGGCGGCGCCCACGGCGAACGCCGGCCCCCGCTTGCGGGCGAAGAAGCCCAACAACGAGCGATCCATCAGGGTCAGCGCGAACAGCGAGGCGAGGGTGGCGCCCCGGCCGAGGCGCCAACGAGCGCCGAGCAGCGCGACCACACCCACGCACGCCGTGACGGCCTTGAAGCGTTGCCGGCGCGAGACGTTGAGGTCGTCGGTGAAGCCGAGCCCACCCACGATCAGTTCGCTCCACGGCACGGCCCGGTCGAACACGTCCGCCCGGACCATCGACGCCGGCGTCCAGCGCTTCAGGTGGGTGACCTGCAGCTCCTTGAGCACCTCGATGCGGTGGCCGGCCTCGGTCAGGCGGGCCCCGAGCTCGATGTCCTCGATGCACGGCCGCGAGTAACGCTCGTCGAACCCACCGACGGCCTCGAAGGCCGCCCGGCGTACCGCGCCGCAGGCGCCCCAGAAGGTCGAGCCCCGCACGTCGGCGGTCTGGTGGACGTGGTGGTTGAGCAGGTTCTTGTACTGCGAGGTCACACCCGGAGCGGGCGGTTCGTCGTCGTAGGACCCGATCACGGCGTCGAGCTCGGGCCGGGACCCGAACGTGTCCCGGAGCCGACCCACCACGTCCGGTGGGACGACCACGTCGGAGTCGACGAAGAAGACCACCTCGGCGTCGCTGTCCGCCACGCCGGCGTTGCGTGCCCGGGCGGGTCCCCCGGCGCGTTCGAGCCCCACCACGCGGCCGGCACGCGCCTCCGCCGCGGCGACCGTGGCAGGGTCGGCGCCGTCGACCACGACCACCAGCTCGTCGGGCGCGGGGTCACAGCACGCAAGCGCCTCGAGGCACCGATCGAGCTCCTCCGAGGCACGGTGTGCGGGGACCACCACGACGACGCTCGGTTCCCGCGTCGACGCTGCTGCGGTCATGCGCTGCTCCTCGGGCTGCCGTCCGCTGGGACGGCCCGCGCAGGGTAGGCCAACCGACGTGGGGCGGGGCCGGCGCCCGGGACGCCACCAGAGGTGATCGGTGGCCCTTGTAGGCTCCTGCCGCCCGGGGAACACGAGGGGACCGCCGCATGGACGACGGCAGCGAGCAGGGGCTCCTGCGGCGTCTCTGGCTCCGCTCCTGCCGGTTCAACCTGACCCGTCGACGGCCCTCACGGGCGAGCCTCGACCGCTTCGTCTCGGAGTACGCCACGGACGGGGAGGCGCTGGTGGTGCACAGCGTCGACATCGATCGTCGGCGCCACTTCCCGAACGCGACCACGATCACCTCACGGCGGAACCAGCCCGCCGACGTGCACACGGACCCTGCGTACGGGGACCTGGCCGGGTTCCCGGCCGAGAGCTACGACCTCGTGGTGTGCACCGGTCTGCTGGAGCACCTCGCCGATCCGGAGCGGCTCGTCGCGCAGCTGCACCGGATCCTGCGACCGGGAGGGAAGCTGATCGTGAGCGCGAGCGCCGTCTTCCCGTTCCACGGCGCCCCGGACAACTACTTCCACTTCACCCCGTACGGCCTGCGGCACCTGTTCCGGGAGTGGTCCGGCTTCCGGACCCTGCGTGGGTCGAGCCAGCCCTACACCACGACCGCCATCCTGCTCCAGCGCATCAACCTGCAGTGCGACGTGCTGGCACCGGTGCGTCTGTTCAACGAGCTGCTGATCCACCTGCTGCCCCGCCTCGACCGTGCCGTGCTGCGGCAGTACGACACGATGGCGCGACGCGACGCGGCGGCGGTCACGGACACCGCCATGCCGGCGGCCCTGCACGCGGTGGTGATCCGGTGATCCGTGACGTCGACCAGCTCGAGGACGGAGCGGTGATCCACGCCGAGGTGGGCGTCGTGGGAGCCGGTTTCGCGGGCATCGACCTCGCTCTCCGGCTCGGCGGGGCCGGCGTCCGGGTGGCACTGCTCGAGAGCGGCGGCCTGGACTTCGATCCTGCGGTGCAGCAGCTCGCCCGGGAGGACAGCGTCGGCAAGCCCGTGCGCGCGCCCTCGCCGGACAGCCCGTTCACCCCCTACCTGCCGGCCCGGTTCCGCGGCGAGTCCCGGCTGCGCCAGTTCGGGGGGACCTCCAACATCTGGACCGGGAAGTGGCGCCGCTTCGACGCCTTCGACCTCGCCGAACGACCCTGGATCCCCGCCAGCGGCTGGCCCATCGGCTACGACGAGCTGGCGCGCTACTACGCACGGGTCGGCGAGGAGTACGGCCTGGGGGACGCGGAGGCGTTCGAGCGGCGCCCCGAGGTCCGCCGAGCGCGCCAGCGGCTGGCCGAACACGGCCTGGACCTCTCCTTCCACTACTGGGAGGCCGCCCCCACCCGCCCCGGCGTGGACCGCCGCGAGCAGCTCGAAGCGTCCGACACGATCGAGGTCCACCTCGGTGCCAGCGCGACGGAGATCGTGCTCGACGACGCGGGCGAGACCGTCGCCAACATCACGTTCCGGACCCTCGACGGACGCACCGTCGACCTCGTCGCCGACCGCTTCGTGCTGGCGACCGGGGGCCTGGAGGCGCCGCGCCTGCTCCTCGCCTCGAACCGTCAGCGGCTGGCCGGCATCGGCAACGAGCACGGCCTGGTCGGCCGGTTCCACATGGACCATCCCAAGAGCAAGCGTGCCACGTTGCACCCGGGTCCCGAGCTGTCGACGATCGAACCGTGGACCCGCACCGGGCCACGACCGCGGTTCCACGTCAGCATCGAGCTCGCCGACGAGGTCCAGCGCGAGCTGGCCGTGCTCGATCACGCTGTCTACCTCAGTCCGGTCTACCGCTACCAGGTGGGCTACCCCGACGCGGAGGTGTCGGCGCTACGGGACGCGGTCCGGACGCGCCGGCTCCTGGCGGCGCTCCGCGCCGCGGGACGGTTGCTGCTCGCCCCACGTTCGGTCGCCAGGGTCCTGCAGCGCACCTGGTACCGCGACCGTGGTGGACCGGTGGCGCACTACACGGCGAGCATGTACGTGGAGCAGGCCCCGAACCCCGACAGCCGGCTCGGCCTCGCCGACGAGGTCGACGCCGTCGGGGTCCCGCGGCTGGTGGTCGACTGGCGGCTCAACGATCTCGACCGTCGCTCCTTCGAGACCGTCCTGGCCGAGCTCGCCCGTCGCCTGGAGGCCGCGGGTCTGGGGAAGCTCGACCTGGGCACCGAGGAGCCCAGCCTCGACACCTGGGTGGACGCGGCCCACCACATCGGCGCCACACGCATGTCCTCCTCGCCCGAGGACGGGGTCGTCGACCCCGACGGGCGCGTGTTCGGGACCGACAACCTGTACGTCGCGAGCAGCTCGATCTTCCCGACCGGGCACAGCGCCGCCCCGACCCTGACGATCCTCGCGTTGACCGCCCGCCTCGCGGATCACCTGCTCGCGACGCGACGCCCTCGCGAGGTCAGCTCGGAGCGGCCGAACGCGTGAAGCGTTCCCGCCAGCCGGGGAGCGCGTCGCGATGGACCAACCCCACCTGCGCGGGCATCACGGGCAGCGCCAGGATGCGTGCCATGGCCAGGCGGTGCCAACCACCCCCGCCCGCGACGGGGCGACCGTGCCGATCGACGTTGATCAGGACACCGCCGAGCTCACGGAAGCCGTCCCCGAGCTCCGCGCGGGTGCGTAGCCGTCCCTCGGAGCGGACCCGTTCGAAGATCGCGTCCAGGCGCTCGTAGCGACGGACGACGTCACCGAGGTCCGCGCAGCCGTCCTTGGGCCGGCCCCGTTCCTCGATCAGCCGCTGCATCGTGGCGTAGACGCCGGTCGCCTCCCAGTCGCGGCCGAGCTCCCACCGCTCGATGCAGGCCTGCACCTTCGGCATGGTGTCGAGCGGCGCGCGCTCGAGGTCCCAGTCTCCTGCGACGACGCGTCCCGTCCAGAGCCGCCGTGAGGTGGAGACCCGCTCCTCGACCTCTCCCGGTCGCACCCAGAGGCGTTCGGCGTACCGCGGGGCTTCCGGCCCGTGGCGGAGGCGGTTCCAGGCGTCGCGCAGCGGCGGCCGGAGCCGGTGCGGCACGTGTTCGGCGACGGTCAGCACATCGAGCTCCGTCCAGCGCGCGGACCTGTCGTAGCCCCGGTGCCGCCTCCCGGCGACACGCGGCTACTTGATGGCCAGGAACCCCTGGAAGCACAGGTAGCGGAGGACCGTCTCCGTGTCGACGAAGCCGGCCCGCTCCAGCAACGCGAGGTTGCCGGCGGTGGAGAACGGCTCCAGGACACCACGCAGCGAGATCGCCTTGGCGGCGACCTCCTCCTGCGTGTAGCCCTGCGCCAGCTTGTGATCGTGATACATCCCGGTGAGGATGTCCTGGAAGCGCGCGTCGGAGCCGCGCACCTTCTCGAACAGGACCAGGGCCCCGCCCCAGTTCAGGCGCTCGTACACCAGGTCGAACAGCCGCTGACGCACCCGCGGTGGCACGAACTGGGCCGTGTAGTACATCACCACCAGGTCCGTGGGTCCGTAGTCGTAGGACAGCGCGTCCTGGACCTCGAACGTGGCCGCGCTCAGTCCACGCTCGTCGCGCTTGCGCTCGGCCTGCGCGATCATCTCCGGTTCGAGGTCGAGGCCCACGAAGCGGGCGTCGGGCTTGGCCTCGCGGTTCGCCGCGGCCATCTTGAGGGTCAGTTCCCCCGTGGAGCACCCGAGCTCGTAGACCACGGAATCCGTGCGGACGAAGTAGTCGGTCAGGCCACACACCACGTCGTGCCCCTCCGCGTAGAGCGGCACCGACCGCGCCACGTGGGTGTCGAAGCTCGCCGCGACCTCGCCGGCGAAGTTCCAGCCCGAGCGGTGGGCGGCGATGCCGTCCCCGGTCACTCGCTCACTCATCCGAGGCCTCCCCGTCGCTGCCGATGTGGTGCCACGGTGCGATCCAGGTCGGCGACGCGTACGGACTCCCACCGGGCGGAAGGACCGTCCCCGGCCGCCGTTCGCACAGCATGATGACCCGCTTGCGGAACCAGCCCCGCTCGGAGTCCGTGGGCGTCCGCCCGAGCGCCGAGCTCGCGGTGCGACGGAGCATGCCGGTCATGCGTTCCCGACGCTGCCCCGCGTGGCGGTCGTGTCGTACGAAGCTCGCGAACCCGAGCCGTCGCACGATGGCCTCGACGGCTCCCGGCGAGAGGTGCCAGAAGCTCGCGCGGTCGACCTGCTTGCCCTTGAGGTTCTCCGCGACCTCGTCCCGGGACATCCCCGCGATGTTCTTCCACTCGAACTCGCCGCCCGTGGGGTGCGAGGCCAGGCTGAGCCGCGACGCGAAGGGCACGGCCAGGGCGTCCCACTCGAGCGACATCGCCTGACCGATCGAGCCGAGGGCGACGAGCGCGTTGAACGGATCGGGGACGCGGTGCAGGAAGCCCCAGGCGATCACCAGGTCGAAGGGCGACAGACCGGCGCGGTAGGTGCGGTCGAGGACGTCACCGACCTCGAAACGCACGTTGTCCACCCCGATGGAGTCGGCGACGAAGGTCGCCTTGTCGATGCGGTGGGGGTCGATGTCGACACCGACGACCTCCTCGGCGCCCTGTGCCGCGGCGTAGAAGGCGTACAGGCCCTCGCTGCAACCCATGTCGAGGACCCGCTTGCCGCGCAGGTCCAGGGACTGCAGCGCGGCGAGCTTGCCCGCGACGCCCGGACCGAGCCGGGTCATCTCCCTCGTCACGGAGCCGTCCGGCAACCGGAAGCTCTGCTGCCAACCCTGCGTGGCGGTCAGCCGCTGCAGGTCCGGCGAGGCGTGGGACAACGGAACGCCTTGGTCGAGGGCGGATGGAGTCTAACCGCGCCCCTCACCGGTCCCTCGGCGTGGACCGACCGGGTGGGCCCCGACCCGACCCCGGATGGCTCTGGTACACCCTCCAGCGCTCACGCCCACGGCGTGCCGTCCACCGCCGGCGCCCCCGGAGGGGCACGCTGCCCCAGACACGCGGCCGGAGGACACGTGACCCCCGACCTGACCATCGTGATCCCGACCAAGGATCGACCGGAGCTGTTGCGGCGGGCGGTCGCGACCGCCCGCCAGCAGACGGGGGGCCCGACCGTCGAGGTCGTGGTCGTCGACGATGCATCGGACGAGGCGGTCTCGCTGCCGCGGGACGCGTACCAGCGCGTGCTCCGCCTGGACCGCCCCGCTGGCGGGGCGGGGGCCCGCAACGCCGGCACCGCCGAGGCCCGGGGCCGGTTCGTGGCCTACCTCGACGACGACGACGAGCTCTACCCGCACTTCGCCAGCGCATCGCTGCTGGCCCACGAGCGCAGCCGGCTTCCCGGTCCCGTCGGGGTGCTCAGCGGCCTCGAGGCCGTGGACCCCGAGGGGGTCGTGCTGGAGACCAAGCGTCCACGGGCGTCGCCACGTGGCGGGTGGTACTCCCTCGAGGATCCCCTTCCCGGCCGGTCGTTCCACGCGAAACAGACCCTGGTCGTCGAGACCGCGGTGCTGCGGGACGTCGGCGGGTGGGACGCCGGGTTCCGGTCGCGGGTTCACACCGAGCTGTTCCTGCGCCTCAACCGTGTCTGCTCGCTCGACGCGATCGACACCACCACCTACCGCCTGTTGGTCCACCCCGGCCCACGCGTCTCCAAGGACCCCGAGCTGCGTCAGCGCAGCTTCGCGCAGCTCCTTGAGCGTCACGCCGACGCGTTCGCGGCCCGACCCCGTGGCTCGGCGCGCCTGCACCTCGACCACGCGGAGCAGTCCTGGCGAGACGGCCGCCGTGCTGCGGCGCTGCGTGCCACCGGCACGGCGCTGCGACGGGCGCCGGAGACCACGGCCCGGGAGCTGGTCGGTCGCGCGCGTCACCGCCGGCGCGAAGGGGGCTGACGGCACCCGTCCGGTGACCGGCTCACCCGCGTCCCCGTGCCCTACCCTCCCACGCTCGCCACCGACCACGAGCGCTCATGTCACACCTGCCGGATCCCCAGAGCCCGTCGTCGGCGGTGGTGGCACACCCCGCGGCCGCGAACGGGCCCCTGTCCCGTCGCGACCCGGTGGCGGGCGGGTGAACCGCCCGTGGCTCGTCACCGGAGGCGCCGGCTTCATCGGCTACCACCTCTGCCGGCGCCTGAGTGCCGAGGGGCGGTCGGTGATCGCCGTCGACAACCTCGAGCCGACCTACGAACCGGCGTTGAAGCGACGGCGCCTCGAGCTGTTGCTCGAGCTCCCGGGGGTCGCCTTCCACGAGCTCGACATCACGGACGAAGCGGGGATGGCGGCGCTGTTCCAGCAGGCCCGCCCCGGGTCCGTCGTGCACCTCGCGGCCCGCGCCGGCGTCCGTGGCTCGCACCTCGACCCGATGGGCTACGTGCGCACCAACGTCGTCGGCTTCACGGTGCTGCTGGAGCAGGCGCGTCGGGTCGAGGTGCCGCACGTCGTGTACGCCTCGTCGAGCTCGGTCTACGGCGACAACGCCCCCGTCCCGTTCTCGGTCAGCGACCCGGCCGACCACCCGATCAGCGTCTACGCCGCGACGAAGCGCGCCGACGAGCTCATCGCGCACAGCTACGCCCACGCCTACGGTCTGGCGACGACCGGCCTGCGGTTCTTCACGGTCTACGGGCCGTGGGGACGTCCGGACATGGCGTACTTCGCCTTCGCCGACGCGATCCTGCACGGTCGCCCGGTCACGGTCTACGGCGACGGCAGCGCGTTGCGCGACTTCACCTACGTCGACGACGCCGTGGACGCGATCACCGCCCTGGTCCCGCGGACCCCCCGGTCCGCGGGCCGACCCGAGGACGGTGACGCCTCCGTCCCGTGGCGCATCTACAACATCGGGCACGGCAGCCAGGCGTCGGTCGCCGAGCTGCTCGACCACCTCGAGTCCCGGCTCGGTCGTCGGGCGGAACGCGTCAGCGAACCGGTCCACCCCGGTGACGTGGCGTCGACCCATGCCGACGTCGAGCCGCTGCGTCGCGCGATCGGCGACGTGCCCGAGACGCCCCTCGCCGAGGGTCTGGACCGTTTCGTGCCGTGGCTACAGGGCTATCGCGAACGTCACGCCGAACCCCACCTCGCCTGAACCGGGGGGGCGCCACCACCCCGGTAGTCTCGGCGCGCGCGACCCGGGCCCGTAGCTCAGCCTGGCAGAGCACCTGCTTTGCAAGCAGGACGTCGTCGGTTCGAATCCGATCGGGTCCACGACACGAGAGGGGCCGCCCCATCGGGCGGCCCCTCTCGCGTCGGTACCGGGCGGCTACGGCCGGGCGTAGCCGACCGGGCTGCGGCCGCCCTCCATGCTGGCGGTACGGACCGGGATGCCACTGCGCGCCGCCTCGACGACCTGGCCGTTGCCGATGTACATCGCCACGTGGCTGATCGGCGAGTAGTAGAAGACGAGGTCGCCCGGCTGCAGCTCGGACCGGCTCACGTTGCGCAGGTTGGAGTACTGCGCCCCCGAGGTCCGGGGCAGGCTCACCCCGGCGGCGCTCCAGGCGTAGGAGGTCAGCCCGGAGCAGTCGAAGGAGTTCGGGCCCGACGCGCCCCACTGGTAGGGCTTGCCGACCTGGGCCAGAGCCCGGCTCACCGCCACGGAGGCGGACTGACGGGTCGAGGGCGCGCTGCTCGACGAGCTCGAGGATCCCGAGGAACCCGACGAACCACCGTTCGAGCTGGACCCGTTCGAGCCGGACGAGCTGCTCGAGCCGGACGAGCTGCTCGAGCCGGACGAGCTGCTCGAGCCGGACGAGCTGCTCGAGCCGGAC
>SKTG01000449.1 GCA_007118045.1 Nitriliruptoraceae bacterium | reverse complement strand
CGACGCGACGCCGGACCCGACGGGGTCCGGCGCGGCTCCCGACCCGACCGTCAGCCGCTGACCGCGGCGTCGACCTCGTAGCGCGCGGGCCCATCGCCGAGGTGCGATGACCACACCTCGACGCTCGGCGGGCTCCAGTGCTCCCGGCCCGCCGCCGTCAGCGCATCGGTGGCGGCCGTCACCTCGGCGACCGCACCGGCCGTCACCGCTGCCCCTCGACGGGCCCGAGCCAGGGTCACGTGGGGCCGTACCGCCCGTCGCTGGACCGGCAGACCGGCGTCCTCGCACCCGGTCTGGATCCGCGCACCCAGGGCGGCCACACGACCCGCCGGCTCGTCGGTCACCCCGGCCCAGAGCACGGCACGGCCGAAACGTCCGCCTCCGGTGAGCCGCAGCCGGTCGGGCAGCGGGCTCGCCGCGACCGCCTCCTCGACCACGGTGGTCAGCGGCTCGAGCTGAGCGTCGCCCAGCTCGCCGCAGAAGGCGAGCGTGAGGTGCCAGTCCTCGGGTGCCGTGAAGCGCAGCCCGCCATGGTCCGCGCGCAGGGCCGTGAGCGCCGCAGCCAGCGGGTCGCTGACGTCCACGGGGACCCCGAGCGCCACGAACCGACGCGTCACCACCTCACCGCACCGGACGGCACCGGGGACGCTGCGCCCGCAAGTGGCCCCGACCGGCGACCGTCACAGGCCGGCCAGGCGACGCCGCAGGAGGTCGATCGCCGCCGACCCCAGCCGTTGCAGCACCTGCCCGCGATCGCCGGGGATACGTCGGCCGTGCACCTCCACGTGGCCGTCCGGGTGCGCCAACGCCCAGAACCCCGTCCCGACGGGCAGGTCGTCGACGCTGCCCGGACCAGCGACCGCGGTGGTGCCGATGCCCCAGTCCGCGCCGTAGGTCGCCCGGGCCGCCGCCGCGAGCGCCTCCGTGACGGCCTCGGAGACCGGGCCGTGCTCCTCGAGCAACGCCGTGGGCAGGCCGAGGACCCGGTGCTTGGCCTCCGTCGCGTACACGGCCGCACCGCCGAGCAGCACCGCCGAGGCTCCTGGGACGCGACCCAACCGGGCCGCGACGTCACCTGCCGTGGCCGACTCCGCGGTGGCCACCGTGGCGCCCCGTTCGGCGAGCAACCGGACCACGACCGTCTCGAGGTCCTCGTCGTCCACCCCGGCGACGTGGCCGTCCAGGGCCGCCACGAGCTCCTCGACGACGGGCTGCGACGCGGCCGCGGCAGCGTCGTGGTCGTCCGCCGAGACGGTCAGGCGCACCTGGATCTCGTGTCCTTTCGCCAGGAACGAGAGGATGACGTCGTCGCGGTCGCCGATCAGCGGCTCGACCGTGGCCGCCACGTCGGACTCACCCTGACCGACCACGTGTAGGACCCGCGTGACGGTGACCCGGAGGCCGGCGATGGCCGACACCTCGTCGGCGACGTGCTGCTCCCACAGCTGCTGCAGCTCCCACGGCACCCCCGGCAGGGCGATCACCCGCGTCGCGGAGGGTCGCGTCAGCGTCACGCCGAAGGCGGGAGCAGTCCCCACCGGCGGGTACGGGGTGGCACCGGCCGGGATGCGCGCCTGCTTGAGGTTCTGAGGCGCCATCGGCCGCTGCATCGCGGCGAACCGCTGCACGATGGCCTCCTCGAGGTCCTCGTGCCGCTCCAGGCTGACGCCCGCGGCCTCGGCCACCGCCTCCCGGGTGAGGTCGTCACGCGTGGGTCCGAGGCCCCCACCCACGACGATGAGGTGGACCCGTTCGGCCAGCCAGTGCACGGCGGCGACGAGCTGGTCGAGATCGTCACCCACCGCGAGGTGATGGACCACCTCGACGCCGTGTTCGGTCAGTCGCTGACTGACCCAGGTCGCGTTGGTGTCCGTGAGGTCGCCGAGCAGCAGCTCGCTGCCCACGGAGAGCACGGCCGCCCGGGGTCGCTCCTCAGCCGGTCGTACCAGCGTCCCCTCGACGATGCCGTCGCGGCCGGTGGGTTCGACCGAAGCGCTCACTGCCCCCACCCGTCGTCACGCCCCAGTGGCTGGCTGCGACCGACGGTCGGCGTCCGATCCGGCGTCTGAGGAGGTGGCGTCAACGGTCGTGCTCCGGTTCGGTCGGTGGGTCCACCCCCACCGACGATCCATGGTCGTCGGTGGGCGGCTCGGAGCCACCGCTGCGATGGTCGCGAGCCAGGCGGCCCGCACGGAAGGCGTACTCGATGCCCGACCACACCGTGAGCGCAACGGCGAGGTCGAGGAGGCGTTGCGCGACGACGGGGGCAAGTCCCGGGACGAGGAAGGCAGCCACGGCCACCACCTGCCCGACGGTCTTGATCTTGCCCCAGCGGCTGGCCGGCATCACCAACCGGAGACGCGACACGAGCTGGACGCGGAGCACCGTCACGGCGATCTCACGCACGGCGATCACGGTGACGGCCCACCACGGCAGATCGCCGACGTAGGCGAGCGATGCGAGGGCACCGACGATGAGCAGCTTGTCCGCGATCGGATCGGCCAGTTGGCCCCAGCGGGTGACGCCGTTGTAGCGGCGGGCGACCCACCCGTCGATCGAGTCGGTGGCCGCCGCGAAGACGAAGATGCCGAACGCCCACCACCGCTCCGCATCCCCGTCGCCCTCGCGTACCAACAGCCACAGGATCACGGGGACGAGCAGGACCCGCAGGAAGGTCACCAGGTTCGGCAGGTTGAACCAGTGCGGCTCGGTGTCGTCGGGCTCACTCGGGCGGTCGGGGGTCGGGTCCCCGGCGACCTCGTCGTCGGCCGGCTCGGCCGTGGCGGGACGAGGCCGATCGTGGTCACCGGGCCGGTCAGCCACGCGCGCCTCCGGCCGTCGCGGCATCGACCTCGGCGACCAGATCGACGCCGACCGCGTCGATCGCGCGGACGGTCAGCCACCGCCCGGCCGGCACCTCGGCCGGTGCGCCGTCGGGTCCCACCAGTGCCACCTCGCCGTCGGTGTCGGGGGCCTCACGGTAGGAGCGTGCCAGCGTGACGCGCTCGAGTGGGTCATCCTCGACCACCTCGTCGACGAGCACGTCGAGCTCACGCCCGACGAAGCGTGCCGTCGCCGCGTCCGCCACCCGTTCCTGCAGCTCGCCGACCCGTGCCAGCCGCTCGCGCACCAGCCCGTCGGGCACCTGCCCGTCGAGGTGGTCGGACGGGGTGCCGTCCTCGCGACTGAACGGGAAGAACCCGACCCAGTCGAGGCGCTGCTCCTCCAGGAAGTCCTCGAGCACCCGAACGTCGTCGTCGGTCTCCCCCGGGAACCCCACGATGAAGTTCGAACGGAACACGGCATCGGGGTCGGCGTCCCGAGCCCGGGCGATCAGCTCCGCGAAGCGGGTGCCGTCACCGGAACGCCCCATGCGGCGCACGACGGGGCCCGACACGTGCTGCAGGGACAGGTCGTAGTAGCTGGCCACCTTGGGCTCGGTCGCGATCGCCTGCAGCAGTGGCTCGGTCAGCTCGGCCGGCTGCAGGTACATCAACCGGATCCGCTCCAGGCCGTCGATGTCGCTCAGCTCGCGCAGCAGCGTCGGTTGGAGGTCGCGCCCAGCGGGCAGGTCCTTGCCCCACGAGGTCGTGTTCTCGCTCACCAGCACGAGCTCGCGGATGCCCTGCTCCGACAGCCAGACCGCTTCGCTCACGATCTCGTCGAGCGGGCGGGAACGGAACCGCCCCCGGAACGACGGGATCGCGCAGAAGGTGCAGACCCGGTCGCACCCGGATGCGATCTTCAGGTACGACCAGGGGCGCGGCGGCCCGGCCACACCGAGCCGGCGCACCGGGAAGCGCGGACCCGACGCCGGCATGCGATCCAGGTCGTCCTGGACCTCGAGCGGCGGGACGGCGCGGCCGGGCGACCGCCCCTCCACCGGTGACCAGGTGCGCTCGTCCCCCGGCACCGAGGTGGGCTCGTGCACCGGCACCGAGGTCAGCTCGTCCACCGGCGCGGAGGCGGGTCCTCGCGCTGATGGCCCCGTGACCCCGGAAGCGCCCCGCTCACGCACCTCGAGGCCGAGCAGCCCAGCCGCGGGCGCCTCGCCCGAGGTGGTCGTCGTGTCCGCGTCATCCGTCGTGGTCCCGGACGGGAGCAGCAGCAACGGCAGGTCGCGACCGGACGGACGGCTGCCGGGGTGCGGGGCCCCGACACCGATGATCCGGTCGCTGATGCGACCCTCGAGGACGTCGGAGACGATCGCCGGGAGCCGCCCGTAGCCGTCGAAGCCCACGATGGCGTCCGCTTCGGGGATGGCTTCGGCGAGCTCCCGCGGGTAACGCTGCGCCATGCACCCCACGACGAACACGCCCCGGGTGACGCCGTCCTCCTTGAGCTGGCACGCCTCCAGCACCGTGTCGATCGATTCCTGCTTCGCGGGGGCGATGAACGTGCACGTGTTGACGAGCACCACCTCGGCGCTGGCGGGGTCGTCGACGAGCTCACACCCCTCGCGGTGGAAGAGGCCACCGAGCTGGTCCGAGTCGACCTCGTTGCGACCACAGCCGAGCGTGACGATGGCGACGCTCGGGGGCGTGCTCGCTGCGGTCGGGGCCACGGTGCCTCCGGCGGGCTCGGCTGCGGACGGCCCACCGTCGGGGCGGACCAGGCGGACGGTCAGACGTTCTCCACCCCGTCCGGAGTGAAGCGCACGGTCACGGCCTCGCCCCGACCGCCGGGAGCGCCGAGATCCTCGCCGTTGAGCTCGGCGATGACGCCGCCGGCATTGCCGAAACGGATCTCGATCTCGGACTCGCCCTCGAAGGGCAGGGTCTCCCCCGCCGCCACCGTCTCCTCGAGCACCAGCGTCCCGTCGACCACGACCCGCATCCACGACGGCTCCTCGAGCGCGAGGACGAGGTCGACGGCGTCCGCTGCCTCCTCGTCCTCCGCCTCGTCGTCGAGGTCGTTCCCTTCGGTCGGGTCGTCGTCCTCGGCGTCCTCGCCATCGGGGTCGGCGTCGGCGTCGTCGGCGGTGTCGTCGCCTTCCGCCGCCTCGTCGTCCTGCCCCGCGGACGAGGGCGGT
>SKTG01000239.1 GCA_007118045.1 Nitriliruptoraceae bacterium | reverse complement strand
CTCAGCTGCGGGCCGGCCAGGGAGACGGCCTCCTTGGCCTTCGGGATGCGTTCACCGAGGAACAGCGCGGCGAAGACCACGGAGATCAGCAACCCCGGCAGCGTGCTCCACACCTCCATGATGGGTTCGGTGAACAAACCACCCTCGACGAAGCCGTCGAAGCCGAGTGCGTCGGCCAGGCGACCGAAGACGTCCGGCCCCAGCAGCAGTGCGATGCCCCCGGCGATGATCGAGGTCGGCAGGAACAGCTTCTGGGACGTCTTCGACTTCACCCGGATCCATTTGCCAAGACCCAGCAGCAGTCCCAGGAGGATCAGAGCGAAACCGAACTCGTTGCCCGTCATGGCGGCTCCGTCCTCTGGTCTCCCCAGCGGTCATGTGAAGCTGGATGTCCTCACGAGCGAGCAGGGCTGGGGTGCGATGTCTCGCGACCGCCCCGACGTCGAGGCCCGCAACAGCGACAGGACGACGTGGACGCGAGCGACGGCGCACGATGGCCGGGGGCGAGCCCGTCGCAGCCGGCCGGGAGGTGGCCCCGTCGGCAACGAGCTCGGAGGGCCCACGATCATCGTCCCCGCGTAGCCACGGGGTGGGCAGGCGCTGACTTCGAAGCGGGCTTCGAGCCCGGGCTGGACGAGGGCGTCGGTGCCGCTACCGAGGTGCGCCGTTCGCGCTCGCTGGCGCGCGAGGACCGCGTGATCCACGCGTGGGTGACGCTGTCGAGGCTGCTCCGTGCGCACGGCCGAGCCGCGGGGACTCACATCGTCCGGGGTCGAAGAACCGAACATCACACGAGCCGTCCGATACGCCCGGTCCGCCAACTCGGGGTCTTGAGGCTAACACGCGGCGGCGGTCAGCTGGAGGTCAGAGTTCCCGACGTTCCAGGCCCGACGCAGCCACGGTGAGCAGCGCGGGGACCGCGGCCAGCGTCACCAGCATCGCCCGGACGTACTCGGATGCGGGCGTGCCTTCCACCATCGAGGCGACGGCGCCGACGAGGTGGCTGGGCAGCCACGGCTGAACCGGCGGGAACAGCCCCGATATGGGGAGCAGGAGCAGCGCGAGCAGCGAGAGGAACACCGTCGCCGTGGTGCCCCGAACCAGGCCGGCGATCGCCGCGACGACCGCTACGGCGAACACCAGGTAGAGCGCTCCGTACAGCGTGCCGACGATCATCGCCACGGCAGGCAGCTCGCCGATGAGGACGTGGGTCAGGGCCCAGGTGATCGTGGTCCCCAGTACGAGCGAGAGCACCGCCAGCAGGGTCGTGGTCACGTACCGCGGCCACAGCAGCGTGCGTGCACGTTCGACCCGGCTCCGCAGGAACGCGGCGACCTCGATGCGCGCGTCGATGGTCAGTGAAGCCGCGGCCACGATCACGATCGCCAGCAGACCGATCTGGGTCACGTTGCCGAGGAACTGAGCCACACCGTCCACGGGGCGCGGTTGGGGAACCTCGATCACCATGTCGCTGGCGAAGTTCGCCATGAGTTCGCCCATGTAGCGGGCGCTGATGGCGCCGAGCACGGCGAACGCCACGTAGACGCCGACGACGATCGTCCAACGGTGGGTGCGGACCAGTCGCAGCACCTCGAGTCGCCACAGGCTCATCGCGTCAGCTCCAGGAAGGCGGTCTCCAGGTCGGTTGCCGGGAAGAAGGACACCAACGAGAGGCCACGGTCGGCAACCAGCCGGGGGAGCTCCAGCTCCGCGGTCGGGGCGTCCGAGGTGACCAATCGGAGCCGCCCCGCGGCGAGTTCCTCGACGGCGTCGACCCAGGGTCGGGTTGCCAGGTCGGCGAGCAGAGCAGCGGCGGTCGGACGAACGTGCAGGGCGTACGCCGAGGAGGTGCGCTGCAGCAGGTCCTCGATCGGGCCCTGGTAGCGCAGGTGACCGTGATCGATGACACCGACGACGTCGCAGACCTGCTGCACGTCACCGAGGATGTGGGTCGACAAGAGCACGGTCTTGGTGCCTGACAGCTGGCCGATCAGGTCCAGCACCTCGCGCCGTCCGGCCGGGTCCAGTGCCGAGGACGGTTCGTCGAGCAGCAGCACCTCCGGGTCCCCGACCAGGCAGGTCGCGAGCCCGAGCCGTTGGAGCATCCCTCGTGAGAACGCACCCGTCCGACGATCGGCCGCCTCCGACAGCCCGACCTCGGCGATCGCGGCGTCCACCCGGTCCTCCGGTAGGTCCGCGGCGACCAGGTGGCGCGCCAGATCGACGACCTCGCGAGCCGTCAGCCACGGCTCGAAGAGCGGGGTGTCGACCAGGCTCGCGATGCGGCGACGCTCGACCCCGAGGTGGATCTCGCCCGTGGTCGGCCGACGCAACCCGGCGAGGATCGAGAGCATCGTGGTCTTCCCCGCCCCGTTCGGGCCGATGAGCCCGTAGGTGGCGCCGCGGGGCACGAGGACGTCCACGGCTTCGAGAGCCACCTCGTCTCCGTACACCTTCCGTACCGCGGAGGTGGCGATCACCGCATCGCCGGACCGGTCGGTGACCTCGCCCGCGCGTGCCGTCGCGGCCGCTGCCCGGTCGAGGCTCGCTGCACCCAGGTCGTGCGTGGGGTCGGTGGGTGGCGGCGGCGTGTCCGCGGGCGATGCCTGCCACGTCGCCGTGGTCGACATCCCACGGGGCACACGGCCCAGGACGAGGTAGAGGAGCACACCGAGGGGGAACGACACGACCACGATCACCAGCGCCCAAGCCCAGCGCGGTAAGCCGCGAACCTCGCTGCGACTCAGGTCCCACAGCGCGCCCGCGATACCGAGGACGGCGAGCACCGCGAGACCGACGACGACCCACAGCAGAGGACCGTCCATCGGAGCTCCTTGGTGTGGCGGACAGGTCCATGAGGTGGGGCTCTGGCCACTGCCTACATCGTGGTCGCTCCCGCGTGACGAGGGCAGGGTCCGAGGCATCCCGACGCGCGGGACCTCCGACCCGGCCTGCGCGCTGGGGCGGCCGACGGGCCGCTCATCGACCCCCGCCGGGCTCGACGGTGTAGTGGATGGTCTGAGCGACGATCCATCCGTCCTCGATCACGAAGGAATCGGCCCCGTCACGGACCCGGGCGGTGGCGGCTTCGGCCGTCCACTCCAGGAACGCGATCCGTCCGGAGACCAGACGGTTGGTGTAGACGTACGGGGCAGCCGGGAGTTCCTCCTCGAGGAGCCGGGCGAGCTCGAGCGCGCCGTCGCGTCCGTGGAAGATCCCGCGGCGTTCGAGGATGACGCAGTCGGGTGCGACGTTGCGTGCGATGTCCTCGTCGAAGCGGTGCTCGGCGGCCAGCCGCAGGTGGTCGTCGAAGACCTCCTCCGGGCTGCGGGCGCGCAGGTCCTTGGGCATGCCGTCGTCCTCCTGTCGTTGCGGCCGTGCGCGTGCGTACCTCGAAAGGTCCGGCGGCAGCGGCTGTCGATGCGGTCCAGGATCGCCGCGCAGAGCCGGGCCAGCTCGTCCACGTCGCCCCCTTCGAGTCCGTCGAACACGAGCGGCGGACGGTGCGGACGTGGCCAGGGGCGGTGGCGACGAGCTGTTGCCAGCCGGGCTCGCTGAGCTCGCCAGGTCGTGCGGGCGTCGTCGGGGCTCGGTCGGCGCGCCACCCATCCGCGCTTCTCGAGCCGGGAGACGACGTGCGAGAGGCGGGAGAACGAAGCGTTGGCCTGCGCAGCCAGCTGGCTCATCCCAGCGTGCGACCCGGGGCCTCGCTGAGCAGCGCGATCGCCCAACTGGAAGTGGCTCTTCCCGGCGTCGCGTTGCACTCGGGCTTCGAGCTCCGTGCCGAGCGTCGGCGAGTTCGTCGACGGTGTCGCGCTGCCAGGCGAGGTGGCAGAGTCCGATCGCACCCCGGCGCTTGGCGCCGTCGGCCGTGCCGACCCCGACGAACCCGAGGTCGTGATGGTTGCCCGAGCGGGGCAGGCGGTGGAACGCGGTGTTGGCGCGTGGCTCGGGGCGTCGGTCGTGGGCCAGTGTCCGGTGGTGGGTCGCATCACCCAGGCTGTGAACATCGACGAGCTCGTGGCTGCGACGGGACGGTGCAGAGGTCACGGTGTTGGCGGCTACTGCCCGGGTGTCCTCGGCGTCGTGGCTCTCGGTCACAGGGGCGTCAGCCCACCACCCGTTGGCGGCGTGACGGGCGCATGCGACACCGTCCCGGTGACGGCCCAGTCGCGACGTACGTGGGTTCGATCATGCCGTGGGCGCCGGGCCTCATCGGACCACGACGACGGGGCAGCGGGCATGGTGCACGCACTGCTGTGACACCGACCCCAGCAACAGTCCCTTGAACCCGCCGCGGCCACGGCTCCCGACCACCAACAGGTCGGTGTCACCGCTGTGCTTCAGCAGACCCTGGGTGGGGTCTTGAGCCATCGACATCTTCTTGATCACGACGCCCTCGGGGACTCCCCCCACCGCCTTCAGCGCTTCCTCCAGCAGCGTTTCGGAATGCTGCCGGGCCCGCGTCTCTTGCTGCTCTTGCCACGTGCGCTCCTGCTCGACCAGGCTCGTCACGGTCGTCGGCGGCAGATAGGCGTAGGAGTACGCGAGCGGGTCACGTGTCGCGCCAGACCGGTAGCCGTGCATCAACACCACGACCGTGTCGCCGCGCGAACTCGCGGCGTCGAGGGCCCACGCGAGTGCCCTGTGGGAGGCCTCGGAGCCGTCAACGCCGACCACGATCTCGTACATGCCGCTACCGTTCCTCGGATGGCTGTCCCAGCATCGTTCCGCGATCACGGGACCGCCAGGGTCGAACGGCAGGCCATCTCCGGGCGCAGGGCCGGCTCGGACCGGTCGCACGTCACGCAGCAACGGGGGCAGGCTGTCCAGTGGGCGCGTGACGGGCGTGAGCGTGATGCTCGCTCACGTGAACCATGCCGCCACCGAAGCCCTGTAGGAGGAACGCCCCAGCTCGGCCCGAAGGCCGCGAGGTCGCGGAGCGGCTCGTGATGTGAGCACGATGCATGGTGGTCGTCGCTCGACCCGTGTGAGGGTTCGAACCTGCTCCTTCGTCTCTCGCCAGCGGCTGG
>SKTG01000291.1 GCA_007118045.1 Nitriliruptoraceae bacterium | reverse complement strand
CGAGGACGATGACCAGCAGGGGCAGCAACGAGACCACGGTCAGCGTGCCCACGCCGGTCAGGTAGCCGTGCAAGCCGTAGGGGGCGACGCGACAGCGGAGCAGCGTGCCGTCCTCACGCTCCAGAGCCAGGGCGTACGCCGGCCCGATCACGATGGTGAACATGACGATCCCGGCCAGCAGGCCGGGCAAGGCCACCTGAGGAACGGTGAGGTTCGTGCCCTCGATCCCCTCGTCACGACCGAACCACAGCAGCACGAGCGCCCCGAGGCCCATGAAGACGTAGAAGGTCTGATCCTGCGAGCTGCGGAGTCCGATGACGAACTCGTGCCAGCCGCGACGCATGCCGATGGAGAACGCGTGCAGTCGGGCGCTCATCGAAGCTGCTCCCCATCCAGGCTGTCGGGGACCGCGTCCAGGTCCGACTCGAGATGTGCACGGACCAGCTCGAGGTAGGTGTCCTCCAGGCTGGCCCGGCGGACCTCCAGCTCCTCGACCCCCGAGGGGTGCTCGTCGAGCAGCTGGCGGACGAAGCCGGTGGCGTCCGTGGTGGCGTGGACGAAGCGCTGGCCGCCTCGGGTCCAGCGCACCTCCGCGCTGGCTCGGATGCGACGTGCCAGGCCATCGGCCGACCCGTCGGCGACGATGCGGCCTCGAGCCAGGATCAGGATGCGGTCCGCGAGCTTCTCCGCCTCGGTCAGATCATGGGTGGTCAGCAGGACCGTCGTGCCCTCCAGGTCGGTCAGTCGGTGCACGAGCTCGTGGAACTCGCGCTTGGCCTGGGGGTCGAAGCCCGCGGTCGGCTCGTCGAGGAACAGCAGCTCCGGTCGGCCGACGATGCCGACGGCGACGTCCAAACGTCGACGCTGACCTCCCGAGAGCGTCAGCAACCGCTGGTGAGCGGCCGCGCTCAGGCCCACGAGGTCGAGCAACTCCTCGGTCGGGACCGGTCGAGGCCGCTGCTCGGTGGCGAAGGGGGCGTAGTAGGCGCCGAGGTGGTCGAGCAGATCGCGTGGGGTCCAGCGGGCGTGGTCACGCCACGACTGCAGCACGACCCCGACCCGGGCCCGCCACGCCTCGTCCGCGCGCAACGGGTCGGCGTCCAGCACCTCGACGGTCCCGGCCGATGGCCGTCGGAAACCCTCCAGGATCTCGATGGTGGTGGTCTTGCCCGCCCCGTTGGGGCCGAGCAGCACCACGACCTCGCCGCGGTGCATCCGCAGATCGACGCCGCGCAGCACGTCGTGGTCGCCGTAACGCATCCACAGGCCCCGGACGTCGACGACCCGTTCGCCGGGGTGTCGGTGGGCGCCGACCGCTTCCCCGAGTGCCGCTGACATGCTCCTCCGCTCATCCGGCGGTCGAGCGCCGTCACGGGCTCCGCCTTGCTCGTAGCATGTCTACTACATGCGGAGCACTCCTGCAACAGGCCCGTCTCGGCTCGACATCCCATCAGCCGAGGGCGAGGCCCGTCTCGCCGAGCCCGGGGTCACGAGCCGTTGGATCGGCTCTCCGGGACGACGACCAGGACGGGACACGGGGCGTGGGCCACGACCTGGTGCGTCACGGAACCCGCCATGAGCCCCTTGAAGCCTCCCAGCCCACGGGAACCGACGACCAGCAGCTCGGCTCCTCGAGCCGATTCGCACAGACCCCGAGCCGCCTGCCCCCGCAGGACCGTCCGCTCGACCTCGAGGCCCTCCGTGTCGACCTCGGACAGGGACCGATCGATGGCCTCGCGCCCGAAGGCGTGGACCTTCTCCTCCGGTGGCGGGGCGATCAGCACCGGGTTCGCCAGCATCACGGCGTCGGGGACCACGTGCACGACCTCGAGCGCGGCACCGCGCAGACGTGCCTCCGCGATGGCCAGTCGCAGCGCCCGCCGCGCCTCGTCGGAGCCGTCGATACCCACCACGATCCGAGACATGTCGGGACCCCTCATCGGTTCTGTCGACCAGGCTCCACCCGTTCGCCAGGGACGACCAGAGGCACAAGCCCCTGACCGTCACGTCCCGTCACCTCGTCGGGGCGTAACCCCAGCGGGTCCGCGCCAGATCCGTCCACACCGACCGGCTCCCGTCGAGCGTGGGCTGCTGGTAGGAGTAGACCGTGGCCCCGTCGACCGACATCGCCGCCCGGACCTGCGAGCGGACGTTCGCCGGGTGGTTGAGGTAGCCCGCCGGACCGGGGACGACCTGCGGGACGGAATCCCGGGCCAAGGCCCGTTCGTAGGCGATCCAACGGTCGAACCAGGCCGCCTGTGCGGGGTCGTGCGCCCGGAAGTAGTTCATGGGCATGACGGCGTCGAGCTCGCGGTTGCGTACCCACTGATCCCAATCCTGCAGGGTGATCGTGTAGGCCGTGCTCCGCGTGAAGCCGGCACGGTCGGGGGTTGAGGGGCCGTCACCCCAGCTGATCACCGCCGCGGACAGCGTGACGTCGCGACCTGTCGCCGCGATCGCGCCCCGGGCGTGTCGGACGAGCTCCCGAGTCTGGTCCCGGCGCCACCTCGTCCAGGCCGCGTCGGTCGGCGCAGGAGTGCCGGTCGCTCCGGTCTGGGACCGGTAGGCGGCCAGCGCGAGAGGGTTGTACCCCGCGTCCCGAGCGTCGTAGCGCACGTAGTCGAGGTGGACACCGTCGACGCCCTTGCGGGCAAGCTCTCCGGCGATCCGTCCCACGTGGCGCTGGACCTGTGGCACACCCGGATCGAGGTAGTCGGTCCACCTGCCGTCGTGGTGGCGGGTGACCCACCGCTCAGCGACCGGAGCGGATCGACCGTGCTGGGTGTGGATCCAGTTCGGTGACGGCGCGGGGATCGTCGCGTAGACCGGGTGGTAGGTGGGCGCGATGGCGAACCACGCATGCACCTCGATCCCTCGGGCGTGGGCTGCGGTCGTGAGCGTCGTGATCAGGTCGTAGTTCGCCGCCACGGCCGGGTCGGTGGTCCGTGGCAGCACGGTGGACGGGTAGTAGGCATCGTGACGTCGTGCCACCTGGGCGATGATCACGTTCACGTCGGCAGCGGCCAACTCGTCGACCACCCGCCGGACGTTCGTGGCGTTCTTGAGGGAGCCGTCGAACAGGTGCACCCAGGCGGCACGGGTTCGGCTCGCGTAGGCATCGTCCGACCGAGGCCGCGTCGTGGGCCGCACCACGAGCCGCCGGGCCAACAGCTCGTCCGCCGAACGGGTCACGAACGAGGCCATCTGCCCGCGCAGCACGTCCGCGGCCGGCTCGTAGGTGGTTGGGGTGGTGCCGGTGGCGATCCCCGCCGCGGACACGCGGCCGATGTTGCTGCGGTGCACGTCGTTCGGCGACACGTCGACGAACGGGACGGGGCCAGTCGCCAACGGTGAGTCGTAGCCCCTCGCGAAGGTGGCGGCGAGGATCGTCGCCATCTGCCCCCGCGTGATCCTCAGCTCCGGGCCGAAGGTCCTCGGCGTGACTCCCCGCACGATGCCGAGCGAAGCGAGCAGATCGATGTCCGCCTCGAAGACCGACCCCCGCGTGTCGGTGAACCCGGCGGAAGGCACCGAACCCGGCGCGCGACCACTGCCGCGGAGCAGGCGAGCGATCATCGCCGCCGTCTGCCCCCGCGTGACGGGGACGGACGGCGCGAAACGGGTCGGCGTGCGGCCCGTCACCATGTCCCACCACACGGCGCAGTCGATCGCAGCACGGTGGGTCGACGTCAGCGTGTCGGTGAACGGTGTCGCCGGCACCCGGTGGCTGGCACAGGCCCCGGTGCCCGTCGCCGCCTCGGCAGGGGGCGCCGGCGAGGTCGCGAGGAGACCACCGATCAGGACGGCGACGAGCAGGGAGGAGAGGGCCCGGAAGCGGAGCATCGTGGTGCCGCCCGTCTGGAGCTCGTCATCCGCGAGCTCCCTTCAGGTATACACCCAGACGACCCCGCTGATCAGGCCATACGGCTCTGGTGGACGGAGGGATCCAGGGGACGTGTCGAGGCCGATCCGGCGGGGCGTAGAGCAGCACATGACATGCGTCGGGGCACAAGGGCTCTAGTTCCCACCCCATCGCCCGCCCATGATCGACGCATAGGTCGAGGTGAACGGAGCGAACGTCCTCCGGGGTGGGGTTGGCCATGGGCGAGATCGTCGTCGGCGTGGATGGGTCCGAGTCCTCACATCGCGCCCTGCGTTGGGCCCTCGAGGAGGCGCGCCTGTGCCGGGCGGTGGCGGTCGTCGTCCACGCCTACGAGCCGGTGATCCTCCACCACCCCTACGTGACCGCCGACCCGTTCGTGCCACTCGCGGCCTTCAGTGCCGCCACGGTGCAGGACCAGCGGCTACAGGACGAACAGGACACCCGTGACCGTCAGCGCGCGGAGGGGGTCGTCCAACAGGCCCTGGACGACGCGGGATGGCGGGGCCGGGACCCCGAGGTCAAACGGCTCATCGTCACCCGGAACGCGGCGAAGACGCTGGTCGAGATGAGCGATCACGCGGAACTGCTGGTGGTGGGCAGCCGTGGCCGCGGCGGCTTCACGGGCCTGCTGCTCGGGTCGGTCTCCCTCCAATGCCTGCACCACGCCCGCTGTCCCGTCGTGATCGTGCGCTGACACTTGCCGCGGTCGTCTGCCGTGCCTCGAGTCGGCCTCCGCTGCGCTGCGCCATCAGGGGCGCGAGGCTGGCTGCGCCGGGTCGTGCTCGAGGAACTGTTCGGCCACCTCGAGCCACCGCCTGCTCCGTTCGGCGATACGGGTGCTCGGATCCTGCGCCACGATCTCACTGAGCAAGGTGACCGCCGTCGCGGCCACCCGGTTGGCGAAGGTCTCACCCTCCTCCCCCGGGTCGGGACGGTCCGGCACGACGACGTCCACGATCCCGTAGCGCCGTAGCTCGGTCGACGAGATGGCCTGGGCGTTCGCGAGCTCCTCGGCCCGCTCCGTGGTGCGGTAGAGGATCTCGGACGCGCCCTCCGGCAGGATCGGCGCCAACCAGGCGTGCTCACAGGCGATGACCCGGTCGGCGGGCAGGAGCGCGACGGCACCACCCCCGCTGCCCTCACCGAAGAGCAGCGAAAGGGTGGGTACCCGCACGGTCGAGAGTTCGGCCAGGCACCGTGCCACCTCGGCGGCCAGGCCCTCCTGCTCGGAACGGACGCTGATGTCGGCGCCGGCGGTGTCGATGATGGTCACCAGCGGCAGCGCGAGCTGATCGGCCAGGGACATCGCCCGGCGTACCGTGCGGTACCCGGCGGCGGTCAGGCTCGCGCCCCGTTCGCCCGGCGGCCGGTCCGCGGCCACGACCACCGCCGGGATGCCCTGGACCCGGGCGATGGCCGCGATGCAGCCGTCGTCGCGTCCACCGACACCGTCGCCCGAGAGCCGCGTGATCTGTGACACGCATGCCGCGAAGAGCTCACGCACCCCGGGCCGGTCCACCCGTCGCGAGCGGGTGACGGCCTCCCACGCATCCACCCGATGTTCCTCGGGCAGGTGCAGGATCTCCGCGTTCTGGGGCTCCGGCGCCGGGGGCGCCAGCACCGCGAGGGCGGTCGCCAGCACCTCTCGGAGCTCCTCGCGTGGGACGACCCGGTCGACGATCCCGTGCTCGTGCAGGTTCTCGGACGACTGCACGCCTTCCGGCAGGGGCTCGCCCTGCAACGCCGCGATCACCCGGGGTCCCGTGAGTCCCACCAGAGCGCTCGGCTCGGCGAAGGTCAGGTGGCCGAGGGATCCCCACGTGGCCAGCACCCCGCCGGTGGTCGGGTGCTGCAGGTACACCAGGTAGGGAAGCCGCGCCTCCCGCAGCCGTTGTGCGGCGGCTGCGACCGCCGCCATCTGCACGAAAGCTGGGGTGCCCTCCTGCATCCGCGTGCCGCCCGAGACGGGCAACCCGACCACCGGGAGCCCCTCCTCGATCGCGCGATCGAACGCGTAGCTCACGCGCAGGGCCGCCGCGATGCCCATCGTGCCGGCCATGAAGCTGAAATCGCCGGCCACCACGGCGCACGCGTGCCCCTCGATCGTGATCCGCCCCGTCCAGACCGACTCGTCGCCCGCCGCCTTCTCGCGCGCCTCCGCCAGCCGTTCAGGGTAGGGCCGACTGTCGGTGAACCCCATCGGGTCGCCGACGGTCAACCCCGTGGACCAGGAACCCACCGAACCGGGGTCGGCGATCTCGGTGACGGGTGAGGGAGCACCCTGCGGCATACGACCCTCCTCACGGGGCGCGGTCATGTGGGGACGTTCACTCGGACCGACCCGGGGAGCCGTCCCCGAACTCCTCGGTCCGTGCCGGGTTGAAGGCCATGTCCAGCCCGAGCCAGATGGTCTTGGACCACCCGTAGAGGACGAACGGCACGATGCCGTTCAGCACGATCCCCCCGACGAGCAGCACCGTCCAGGGCACGTCCGGCCAGGTGAGCAGCATGCCGCCGACGAACCACGTCCCGAACAGCACGAGGACCAGCGCCATGATCACGATCATGGCACCGACCCAGTAGCCCTCCTCGCGCACGAACGAGAAGCCACAGTTCGGGCAGGCGTCCTTCAGGTCGGCGATCCCCCGGAAGATCCCCCGACCGCCACAGTGCGGGCACGCGCCCCGGAAGCCGCGCGCGAGCGGCGTCAGCTTCGATGAGGGGGGTGCCGGCGTCATGCTCTCCCTTCGGGCGGTCCCGAGCACCGTATCCGCGGGCGCCACCGTCACCGACCTCCGCCTCGTTCCGACCGGACCGAGGCCCGCCGTGCATGCACGGCGCTGGATGGCGTGGGTGGGAGGTCCGAGAGGCCGGTCCGGGTCGTCCGACGCGGGCCGGTGGTCAGAACAGGAGCCAGGCCGCCACCGCACCATGAGGCGACCTGAACGACGCTGTTCCTCCGGATCGGCCATGTCGCGCAGGAACGGAGCGAAGAGGCGACGATCGCCGCCGGAGATGGCCTTGGTCAGCAGTTGCTGGTTGAGGACACCGGCGATCACGTACGCACCGAGGTGGGTGAGGAAGAACCCGAAGCTGAACCAGACGTAGCGCACGATGCGTCCTCGCTTCGGGCCGGGCGTCGACCGACCTCCGTGGCCCTCGTGCGTCGCTGCCCGTCGTGGCCGACACGGCGAGGCTCAGATGCTCACGGGGGGCCGCGCGGGTTCCGGACGTTCACAGGATCTCGGCTGTTCCGGTGACGATAGAGGCCGGACCGTCCGGTACGCGGGGATGACTCCTGACGGTGATGTCCCCGAAGACGGTCAGGACCCGCAACCGGAGCACGGGCGCGTCGACCGGCGGTTCGGCGGTTCGCTCGTGGATCACGTCGCCGAACAGTTCGGGTCCGGAGACGTGCACCCGCCACACGTCCGGCACGTCGAGCCGGACGTCGCCGAGGATCGCCGTCGTGTGCAGGGTGGCGCCTTCGTGCCGCAGCACGGCTTGCCGCAGGTCCAGGGTCGCATCGCCGAGGAGGCTGGTCACGCTCCCGTCCGTCACCTCGCCGATGCCCAGGGAGACGGTGCGGTCGTCGACGACGGCGGACAACTCGATCCGGCCGACGGTGTCACCGCTGCGAGGTCCCGAGCGTCCCGCCACGAGCCAGGTACCGATCGCGATCAGCAACGCGGGCCAGAGCAGCCCGACGGCGCCGACCACACCGAGGGTCCAGGCGAGCAGGACACCGCCGGTCAGGACCAGCAGCGTCGCCCCGAGCGGGTTGCGCGGTCGCGTCACCACCTGTGCGACACCGGAGGCGATCAGGATCGCGGGCCACCAGTCGGCGACCACGGCCCAGGCGCTGGCACCTCCCGCCCGTTCGACCAGCAACAGGACGCCGAGAGCGACGAAAAGGAGGCCGAACACGAAGCGTGAACGGGTCATCTGCTGGGGCTGGTTCACCGGTCCACCTCGATGCTGCCGAGGCCGACCCGCAGGTCGAGGTCGAGTACCCGGCCGTCCTCGTCGCCCGGCTGCGACCAAGTCAGTCTGGGGGCGATGCCACCGCGCGAATCCTCGGAGGTCGAAACCTCGCCCATCGCGGCACGTCCCTCACCGGTCACGGCCACGTCCGGCGGGGCCAGGACGATCAGTTCGCCCATGGCGACGTCGACGGTCAGCTCGGTCGTGCCCTCCGGTAGCTCGAGTCCGCGCAGGTCGACGGTCAGGCTGCCGGCCCCGAGCCCGTAGCTCGGTTCGAGCTCCGCCACGTCCGTCACCGTGTGGACCCGCTCGCCGGCGGTGAACGAGGTCGCGGCCGGGGTGGTCGACACGACCAGCGCGACCACGGCCACCACGACGCCGAGACCGATCAGCCCGCCGCGCGCGATCCACCTGCCACCGAGCAGCAGCAACCCCCCGATGACCACCAGCGCGATCGGCAGGACCAGCTCCAACCGGATCGGGAGTCCGAGCAGCGACAACAGCCACAACGTGCCGCCCGCGATCAGCGCGACCCCCCATCCGACCGCTCCCGAGTACCCGGCCTCCTCGCCGTCGACCTGGGTCGGCGGGCGGGGCGCGGCCGGCGGAGGTTGGGGGTCCGTCGGTCGTCGGGTGGCCGGGGGCGGGTTCGGGTTCGGGTTCACGATCGTGCCTTGTTGGCGACCAGGAGCACACCGAGGGCGATGAGCAGGGCGGGACCGAGGTAGCGCCAGGAGAAGCCGGGGAGGATCCGCTCGACCAGCAGCATCCCTCCGACGACGATGAACGCCAGCCCGAGGACCACCGGAGCCGCGGGCCCCCGCTCGGGCACGCCCGGCGTGTCACCGACCTCGGCAGCGGGCGGGATGAGGATCCAGCCGACCACGTAGGCCAGCACGCCAGCCCCACCGGCGAACGCCAGGACGAGGAACAGCAGGCGGATCACCACGGCATCGACCCCGAGGTGGCGGGCCAGGCCGGCTGCGACCCCACCGAGCACGCGGTCGTCGCGCGGGCGGGTGAGCCGTCGGCGGTCGTCACCGGTGGCGTCGTCGGGGACCTCAGGGGCGGGTGCCCCGGGAACGGACATCGCCCTCTCCTTGCCTGTGTTCGCCCTCCACGATGCCCCAGCGGACCACGCGTGGCCAGGGCCGGAGGGCCCAACGACCGGTGCGCCCCACCTCGCGGGTGCGAACATCCAGGCTCGCGGGCGCATCGATCGTCCGGGCGACGCGGACGGAGCGACGTCCGGGCCTGAGGGAGCCGAGAGCGCGGGGTTCGACGACCGCGAAGAGCGCGAGCAGCTTGTGGTGTTGCCACCACAGGTTCCCGACCAACGCGAAGGCCAGGACGAAGGCGACGAGCTGGGGCAGCTGGCCGGTCAGCGTGACCGACGAGCCGATCACGCCGGAACGCGGCGTGTCCAGCGCTAGGACCAGCAGCGTCATCGCGATCGCGAAGACCGCATCGCTGAGGTTGGTGACCCGGGCGAACTCGGGTGTGCCGTGGCTGTGACGTGAGCTGTCGGGGGTCGTCGCCCTTCCTTCCACCAGGCAACCTCGGGATCGCGGACCCCGGACGGTCGCGTGGTGTCCTCCACATCATCCGCCACCTCCGCGACCCGGGCTGAGGGGAGAAGGTCCCCGTTCGACGGGACGGGCGCTTCCAACCTCCTCACCGTCCCCGATCACCTCACGGTTGCGGCCGGGGGCGGTGGCGCGGTCCCGCGATCGCGGGCTTCCCGCGTCCGGCCGCTCCCACCGTGCCGAACGGCCCTGCCCGAACCACGCCGGCCACGGATGATGGAGAACGTGAGGGTCGGCCGAACCACTCCAGGAGGTGGACCACATGTTCACGCTGCGCAACCTCGGCGGGGTCGCCCTGCTCCTGTTCGGCTCGACGTTCGTCTGGCTGACCCCGGAGTTCGCCAGCAGGGGCGTCTCGACGTCCTCTATCTGGTGGTCGGTGACCCGGATCCTCGCTCTCGTCACCGTGCTCGGCTTCACCGCTGCGACGTGGGGGCTGTTCCAGCGCGGCAGCTGGTGGGCGCCCGTGGCCATCGCGTCCGCGATCCTCGGGCTGCTCACGGTCGTCCCGTACCTGATCGCCGCGATCCGCTCGGGGGAGATCACCCCCTGGTTCACCGGGTCGATCTCGATCGTCGGAAGCCTGGCCGTGCTGACGCTGCTGCTCGTCCCCGGCCTCGCTCGGTGGGTCGAGGGCCACGTCATGTCGGGGTGAGGTCGCGTCGGCTCGGTGCGCGAACGTTGGGCGAACGTTCGCGGTGCCAGCATCCTCCGACCGGGGACCAGTCCGGGCGGACGAGGCGATGGAGACGCGACGATGAGCGTGATGACGGAGGTGCCACCGGCAGCGGTCGAGGCACTACAGGCGGGGTTCCGAGGCAAGGTGCTGCGCCCCGAGGACAGCGGCTACGAGACGGCCCGGCGGGTGCACAACGGGATGATCGACCGAAGGCCGGCGGCGATCGCGTGCTGCGTGGACGTCGCAGACGTGATGGCAGCCGTCCGCACGGCCCGTGAACACGGACTGATCGCCGCCGTGCGCGGCGGCGGGCACAACGGGGCGGGGTTCGGCGTCGTCGACGACGGGCTGGTGATCGATCTCGGCGGGATGCGCGGGGTCCGGGTGGCGCCGGAGCGGTCGCTCGTGACCGTGGAGGGCGGTGCCACGTGGGGCGACGTCGACCACGCCACCCACCCGTTCGGTCTGGCCGTCCCCTCGGGGGTCGTCTCCACGACCGGCGTGGGGGGACTGACCCTCGGCGGTGGGATCGGCCACCTGGCGCGCCACTACGGCCTTAGCATCGACAACCTGCGCTCCGCCGACGTCGTGCTCGCTGACGGGTCGTTCGTGACCGCCAGTCAGGACGAACACCCGGAGCTCTTCTGGGCGCTTCGGGGCGGTGGCGGCAACTTCGGCGTCGTCACCTCGTTCACGTTCCAGGCACGGCCGGTCCGCAACGTGATCGCCGGGCCGGTGTTCCACGACGTGTCCGACACCGGCGACGTGCTGCGCTGGTACCGGGACTTCCTGCCATCGGCCCCCAGGGAGCTCAACGGCTTCTTCCTCGTCGGGACGGTCCCCCCTGCGCCACCGTTCCCGGAGGAGCTACACGGCCGGAACGTCTGCGGTGGGGTGTGGGTCTACACCGGTGACCACGATCGCGCGGACGAGGTCCTGGAGCCGGTCCGCACCGCCGGGGAGCCGCTGCTCGACGGCCTCCACGAGGTGCCGTTCCCGGCGCTGCAGTCGGTCTTCGACCCGCTGTACCCGTCCGGCCTGCAGACCTACTGGCGCGGGGACTTCGTCGCCACGATCTCGGACGAGGCGATAGAGGTCCACGAGCGCTTCGCCGAGGTCCCCACCCCGCTCTCGACCATGCACCTCTACCCCATCGACGGGGCGGTGCATGACGTGGGCGCCAACGAGACCGCCTTCCGTCATCGTGACGCGACCTGGTCCGCCGTGTTCCTCGGTGCGGACCCGGATCCGTCCAACGCGGACCGCGTCCGCGATTGGGCCGTGCGCTACTGGGAGCAGATGCACCCGACCACGGCCGGGGGCAGCTACGTCAACTTCATGATGGAGGAGGGTCACGACCGGGTCCGTGCGACCTACGGCGAGAACTACGACCGCTTGACACGCATCAAGGCCACCTACGACCCCGAGAACCGCTTCCGCGTCAACCAGAACATCCCCCCGGCCACCTGACCCGCGCGGGCGGACGCATCGCCTCGGCAGCCCTGGACGGCTCGGGACCGGACGGTAGTCTCGGGCGAGGGGTCGCCATGCTCGAGATCACCGTGCTCGGGGAGCAACGGGTGACCGTGGACGGTGCGCAACTCGAGACGCTGCGGGCACCCCGCCCCTTGAGCCTGCTCGCGTACCTGCTCGTCCATGCTGGCGCACCCCAGCTGCGCCAGCACCTCGCCGGTGTCTTCTGGCCGGAGAGCACCGACGCTCAGGCGCGCACCAACCTGCGCCGCGAACTGCACCAGCTGCGCGCGGTCATCCCCGAGCCCGACGCCCACCTCACGTCGGACGCGAGCAGCGTCTGCTGGCGCCACGACGCACCCTGTCGCGCCGACGTCGTCGAGTTCCAGCGAGCGGCCTCCGAGGTGGCGGACGCGCAGGCGCGCGGCGACGACGAGGGCGTCCTCGCCGCCGCCGAACGGGCCGTCGAGGTCTACCGTGGCGACCTGCTGCCGGCACTCTACGACGACTGGGTCGGTCCGGAACGCGAGCGGCTCCGCCGCACCTGCGTGGCCCTGCTCGAGCGCTGCACCACCACCCTCGTCGAGCAGGGCGAGTTCCGCCGCGCCCTCTCCCATGCCCGACGCCGGGTCGAGCTCGAGCCCCTCGACGAGCCCGGTTACCGCAGCCTGATGCTGGTGCAGGCGGAGAGCGGTGACCGTGCCGGCGCGCTGCGCACCTTCCACCGCTGCACCTCGGTGCTGGAACGTGAGCTCGGCGTGGAGCCCTCACCGGAGACCGTCTCGCTGTGCGAGCAGCTGGTGACGCGCCGGACGCAGCCGGCGGAGCAGCTCCCGACGCTGCGGCAGACCGTGCCGCTGGTCGGACGCGCGGACGAGCTCGAGCTGCTCGAGGCCCGGTGGGCGGAGGCGCTCCAGCGACCCTGCATGGTGGTGGTGACGGGGGAAGCCGGCATCGGCAAGAGCCGCCTCGTGGCGGAGTTCGCCGACCGACTCGAGCGGTCGGGCGTGACCGTCGCCCGCGCACGCTGCTTCGCTTCGCGCGGCCGACTCGCGCTGGCCCCGGTCGCGGAATGGCTGCGCACCGGCTCGGTGCGGGCCGCGGTCGAGCAGCTCGATCCGGAGTGGCGAAAGGAGGTCGGTCGTCTGCTGCCCGAGTTGGCGACCACCGAGGACCGCAGCCAGCCGACCCCGTCGCAGGATGCCTGGCGGCGCCACCGGTTCTTCGATGCGCTCGCACGCGCGGTGCTCGCCAGCGCGGCGCCGACGCTGCTGCTCCTCGACGATCTGCAGTGGTGTGACCAGGGAACGTTGGACTGGCTCGAGCTGCTCCTGCGAGGGTCGACCGAGGTGCCGTTGCTGGTGGTCGGCACGTGCCGACCGGAGGAGCTGGAGGACAACCCCGACCTGGTCACGACCTCTCGACTGCTACGGGCCGAGGGCGTCCTGCACGAGCTCGGGCTCGGACCGCTCTCCCCCGACGACGTGGCGGAGCTCGCCGGGACGTTGGGGGGCGGACCGCTGGAGGCCGACGCGATCCGTCAGTTGCGCGCCGAGACCGGCGGCTTCCCGCTGCTGATCGTGGAGTCGGTGCGGCAGGGCTCCGGGCGCTCCGACCAGGTCCGTGCGGTGCTCACGGGGCGCTTCGCCCAGCTCAGCCCCACGGCGAGCGAGCTCGTCGGGCTCGCCGCGGTGGTCGGTCGGGACTTCACGCTCGAGCTTCTGACGGCCGCCGGCAAGCTCGACGAGGACACGCTCGTCGCGACCATCGACGAACTCTGGCGACGCCGGTTGCTCCGCGAGCACACCCCGACCACCTACGACTTCTCGCACGACCTGTTGCGCGACGCCGCGTACGAGCGGCTGAGTCCCCCGCAGCGTCAGCTGCTGCACCGGCGGGTTGCCAACGCCCTCGAGCAGCTGAACCCCGAGGGGCGCGGGGCCGTCGCGGCTCAGATCGCCGAGCACCACGAACGGGGCGGGCAGCCCGAACCGGCGATCGACCACCACGTGCTCGCAGCCGAAGCCGCCACGGGCGTGTTCGCGCTCACCGATGCCGTGCGCCACTACCGACGGGCACTCGAGCTGCTCGATGATCGCCCGGCCGGCCCGACCCGTGATCGCCGTGAGCTGGCTCTGCGTTCAGCGCTGCTGTCGCCCCTGACGGCGCTACGTGGCTACGCCATGCCGGAGCTCGATGCCACGCTGGAGCGTACGATCGAGTTGGCGGCCTCCCTGGGCGACGACGTCACGGTCGTGCGTAGCCGGGTCGCGCTGTGGGCCTACCTGTTCGTGAGGGGGCGCGTACGGGAGTGCCTCGACCTGACCGACACCTTCACCGAGGCGACGTACGACCATCCCCGACAGCTGGGACAGCTGCTGTTGGCGCGCGCCGGATCCCTGGCCAGCGCCGGACGTCTCAGCGAGGCACTCGAACGCTTCGAGCGCCTCGAAACGGCGGCCGACGACGAGATCACCCTGTTCGGTTTCCGCGCCAAGGTGATGGCTCGGGGCTGGCGCGCACACGCCCGATGGTCGTTCGGGCAGGCAGACACGGCAGCCGCAGATGCCGCGGCGGCGATCGAACTCGCCGACGTGGCCGACCACACCTACAGCCGCGTGATCGCCGCTGCCTACGGAGCAGTGACCCACCACCTGCTCGGCGACCACGAACGCAGCCTCGAGCTGGCGGGATCGGTGCGGCGGATGTGCGAGCAGCACGGTGTCGCGTACTACGGCGAGTGGAGCCGGATCCTGGAGGGCCGCGCGACCGGCGGCGCAGCCGGTGAGGCCCTCATCCGGGAGGGCATCGACCGGCTCAGAGGACAGCATTCGCTGACGCGGATGCCGTTCTGGCTGTCGCTGCTGGCCCAGACGTTGGTCGAAACGGGACGGGTCGAGGAGGCCTCGCGGGTGCTCAACGATGCGCGGGCACAGGCCGAACGCCACGAGGACCGTTGGTGGCTCGCGGAGCTGTGGCGCCTCGACGGCGCCCTCGCCACCGATCCGAAGCTCCATCTGGAACGTGCCTGTGAGGTCGCTTCGGAGCAGTCGGCGGTCGCCCTCCACCTGCGAGCCGCGACCGACCTCGCTCGCTACCACCTCCACGCCGGCCGCAGCGAGGCGGCTCGTTCCGTGCTCGCTCCCGTCCGTTCCGGGGCCGAGGGGTGTGGTCGCGAGGACCTCGCCGCCGCGGACGACCTGCTGGCCCTCGCGGCGCGGTGAGGTCCGCTAGCTCCTGCCCGGGCTGGATGGCGCCGCGGTGCCCCTTCCCGCGACGAACGGGCACCGAACGGGTGAGGAACGCAGCTCCCGCCAACGTGTCATCGGGACACCCACGACCGACCGTCCCGAGAGGAGCTTGGAGATGACGACGAACACGAGGTTCGCCCGCGCCACCTGGACCGCCCTGGTGGCCGGGCTGGTGGTCCTCGGCACGATGGCCGTCCTGACCCTCGGCGCGGGTCCCACCGATGCCGGGTCCGAGCCCGACCCGATCAGTCCCCGGATGCTGACGGACCGTCACGAGTTCACCGACGACGTCGCCGCGCAGCTGCGGATCAAGCCCGACCGGCGACCTCGCGAGGTGATGAACCTGCGTGACGCCTCGAACCTCGCCGTCGTCGAGATCACCGTGCAGCCGGGTGCGCGGTTCCCGTGGCACACCCATCCTGGCCCGGTCCTGGTGGCCGTGACGGCAGGGGAGTTGATCTACGTCTACGGCGACGACTGCGTCGAACGCCCCTACCCCGAGGGCAAGGCCTTCGTCGACCCCGGGGGAGACAACGTGCACACGGCCTTCAACCCGTCCGAGGACGATGAGACGGTCGTGATCGCGACCTTCCTGGACGCCCCCGACGAGGGCGATCTGACGGTGCCGGTGGAGCAGGCCACGCAGGAGGAGCTCGACCAACGCTGCGGGATGGAGGCGGGTTCACCACCGCACGACCACTGACGGCAGCTCGCTCGTCATGGTTCCACGCGTCCGTCGGCGCGAGGACGCTCGCCGTCCCCTGGCGCCGACGGCGCGCGCGTCCTCGCGTCAGGAACGATGGCGGCGTCCGTGGCGGTCGTCCCAGTCCTGACGCACGAAGATCGCGATCGAGGCCACGAAGGACGCCAGGACACCGATACCCACGAGGGAGTACACCATCGTGAACACCTTGGCGGCGTCACTCACCGGTGTCAGGTCCCCGAACCCGATCGTGGTGAGCGTGACGACGCTGAAGTACGAGGCATCGAGCACGCTCCACCCCTCGACGGTGGCGTAGAAGGAGGTCCCCCCGAGCAGGATGAGTGCCGTGAGCACCACCAGACCACGAGTGGTCGGATCGGCCAGCGCACGACCAGCCGATCGCAACAGGCGCCCGAGCGCGAGCACGCTCAACAACATCGATCCCGCCTCCTACCAGCCAGATACCGGCGGCGATGATGCCGCACCGTGCCGTTCGAAGCTACGGCGACGTTCGGCATGGCGCTGCACGGTTGCGGACCGCACACATCCGCGCCTGAGGTGGGGGAAGGACATCTGCACGTGCTCGCCGACATCGGCTGCTACGACAGCGGTGAGGTGATCCCCGGCCCGAGCGACGAGGACGAGGCGGAAGGCCGCTTCCGCCTCGGTGACGGTTCCGACTCACGGGACATCGCGCTCGAACCCGGAACCTACGAGCTCTGCGCGCAGCTCGGCGACGGTGCCCACCTCGCGTTCGGCGACACCGAGACCATCACCGTCACCGTCGAGCAGTGACTACGATCGCGGTGGTTCGCACCCACGTGCGTGCGTCCGCACCCACCCCGGGGTGAACATCCGACCCGGGAATCGCGGTGGGGCCGAGCGCGAAGGAGCATCGGTGGGCACCCACCTGGCGATCGACCTCGGCACCAGCTCCGTGAAGGCCCTCGTCACGGACGAACGAGGTGACCCCCTCGGGACCGCCCGGCGGGCGTACCGAGTATCGGCGCCCCACCCGG
>SKTG01000025.1 GCA_007118045.1 Nitriliruptoraceae bacterium | reverse complement strand
TCCGGGAGCTGGTGGATGCTGGCCGGGTGGGGGTGGCTGTGGCTGATCCTCGTCGTGATCGTCCTGGTCCTGGTCGTCACGTTGCTGGTGTCCCGTCGGGGCGGCGACGCTTCCGATCCGCCGTCGCAGGACAGCCGAACCGCGCTGTCGATCCTCGAGGACCGTTACGCACGCGGGGAGATCGACCGCGAGGAGTTCCAGCAGCGCCGACACGACCTGCTGGACGAGGGGCGGTGACGCCGGCGCGAACCCGGCCGATCGACGACGAACGGCCGGAGCTGCCCTGTCGGCAGCGCGCCTGACGCGGGTCTGGTGGCGCCCTAGGCTGTTAGCGTCCGTTCACAAAGCTGCGCTCAGCCGTAGCGGGACGAGCCGGGCAGCCCGGTCCGTCGAGACAGGGGAGACGCCGCCGTGGCCAGCGACACCACCGCCACCACCGACCAACGCGCGCGCGTCGAGGAGTCGATCGACGCGCTGCTCACGGCTTTCCCGCCGGCGCGGACCCCGGAACCGGAGTTCTGGGGCGCGCAGTTCGATCACGGTCTCGCCTGGGTGCAGCACCCCGAGGGCCTCGGCGGCCTGGACGTCAGCCCACGGTGGCAGGCGGAGGTCGACCGACGCATCGTCGAGGCCGGTGGTTCGACCCGAAACCGGACGCAGAACGTGCTCGGCATCGGGATGGGAGCCGGCACGATCGTCGCCCACGGCACGGAGGAGCAACAGCAGCGCTTCCTGCGCCCGATGTTCACGCTCGAGGAGATCTGGTGCCAGATGTTCTCCGAGCCCGGCGCCGGCTCCGACCTCGCCGCCCTGGCCACCAGCGCCAAGCTCGACGGTGACCACTGGATCGTCAACGGCCAGAAGGTGTGGACCACGCTGGGGCACCTCGCCAAGTGGGGGATGCTGGTCACGCGGACCGACCCGGACGTGCCCAAGCACGCCGGCCTGACCTACTTCATCGTCGACATGGAGAGCGACGGTGTCGACGTCCGGCCGCTCTACCAGATCACGGGTGAGGCCGAGTTCAACGAGGTCTACTTCACCGATGTCGCGATCCCCGACGACCTGCGGGTCGGCGACGTCGGCCAGGGCTGGACCGTGGCGATGACCACGTTGATGAACGAGCGCGTCGCCATCGGCGGCAACGTCCAGCCCCGCGGCGCCGGGGCGATCGCCCAGGCCGTCGAGGCCTGGGAACGGACCGACGCGCCGGACCGCGATCCGGCGAAGCGCGACCAGCTGCTGCGGTACTGGGTGGAGGCCGAGGCGATGCGCCTGACCACCCTACGCGCCAAGGAGGCGGCCAAGCAGGGCACGCCCGGTCCGGAAGGGTCGACGGCGAAGCTGCAGTGGGCCGACCTCAACAAGGCGATCACCTCGTTCACGATGGACCTGCTCGGCCCGGAGGGCATGACATACCCCGGGGGCTACGCGTTCACGCGGCCCGACGTCACCTCGAACCGGACACCCTCGCCGCACAAGGCCTTCCTCCGCTCGCGCGCCAACTCGATCGAGGGGGGCACCAGCGAGGTGATGAAGAACATCCTGGGGGAGCGGGTGCTCGGGCTGCCGGGCGAGCCGCGGGTGGACAAGAACCTCCCGTGGCGCGAGGTGCCGCGCAGCTGAGCGACGGCCAGACCAGCGGCCACCCCGCGGCCAGACCCGCAGCCACTCCACAGCCACCACAGTCAGAACGCAGCCACCCGGGCCACACGCCGTTCCCGCAGGAGACGCCATGAGCACCACCGCGCCGCCGACCGTCACCTTCGCGTTGACCGAGGAACAGCAGCTGCTGCGCTCGATGGTCCGCGAACTGCTGACCGAGCGCGTCACGTCCGCCCGGCTCCGCGAGGTGATGCTCGGCGACGAGGGTTACGACGCCGTGCTCTGGCGCGAGCTCGCCGATCTCGGTCTGGTCGGGCTGGCGATCCCCGAGCACCTCGGCGGTGGCGGCTCCGGCTTCGTCGAGGTCTCGATCGTGCTCGAGGAGCTCGGTCGTGTGCTGGCGCCCGTGCCCTACCTGTCCTCGGTCGTGCTCGGCGCGACCGTGGTCGCGACCGGTGGGAGCGAGGACCAGCAGGCCCGAGTGCTGCCCGACGTGGCCACCGGATCGACCCGACTCGCCCTGGCCCACCTCGACACCGCGGGACGGCTGACGGGCCCGCCGGGCATCCGCGCGTCGCGAGTAGCGGACGGCTGGGTCCTCGAGGGAGAGGCCGGCTACGTCGTCGACGGGCGCACCGCGACCGACCTCGTCGTTGCCGCCACCACCGACGACGGCCTGGAGCTCTTCCTGGTCGACGCGGAGGCGGACGGCGTCGAACGGACCGACGTCGAGGTGCTGGACGCGACCCGCCCGATGGCCACGGTGGGCTTCAGCGGGGTCCGCGTCGACGACGCGAACCGGCTCACCGGCGCCGAGCCGATGGCCGCGCTGCACGCCGGCTTGCAGGCGGCGGTCGTCGCGATCGCGTGCGAACAGGTCGGTGGTACCCAGCGCACCCTGGAGGACGCCACCGCCTACGCCCGCGATCGCGTCCAGTTCGGACGGGCGATCGGCTCGTTCCAGGCGGTCAAGCACCGGCTGGCGGAGATGCTGGTCGCCGCTGAGTCGGCCAGGTCCGCCGCCCACCACGCCGCCCGTGTCCTCGCCACGGACGAGCGGCAGGAGCTCGCCGTCGCTGCGCCGCTCGCGAAGGCCTACTGCTCCGAGGTGTACGAGCAGGCCACGGGCGACGCGATCCAGATCTTCGGCGGCATCGGGTTCACCTGGGAGCACGACACGCACCTGTACTTCAAGCGCGCGAAGTCGACCAAGCTGCTGCTCGGCGACCCGAAGCACCACCGTTCGCTGCTCGGTGACGCCCTCGGGATCTGACCCGGCCATGGATACGCCCCCCGCGTCGACGAGCGTCGAACCGTCCGGCGTGGACGCACGCACCGACCGCGGACGCCGGCGACGCGAAGCCGTGCTCGACGCGGCCGCGGACGCCTTCCACGCGCGCGGGTTCCACGGTGCCTCGGTCGACGACGTGTGCGCCGCCGCCGGCATCACCGGTCCGGGTCTCTACCGCCACTTCGCGTCCAAGGATGCGCTGCTGATGGCGGTGCTCGACCGGGTGTGGACCACCCTCAGGCCGGCGGTCGAAGGCGCCGGCGAGCTGCCACCGGACCAGGCGCTGGAGACGCTGCTCACCGCCCACCTCGATCTCGCCCTGGAGCAACCGACCGCGCTGGTGCTGCTGATCCGGGAGCTCCGCCACCTACCGGAGGACTACCGGGCGCGGGCGCGCCGCAACCACGGGCGCTACGTCGACGCCTGGGCGCAGGCGCTGCGCGGGGTCCGACCGGACCTCGACCTCGCGGCGGCCCGGGCCACGGTGCTGGCCGTCCACGGGCTGGTGGATTCCGGGGCGGTACGTGGGCAGGTGCGCGAGGTGGGGCTGTCCCGGTCCGGCTACCGCCGGCTGCTGGGTGAACTCGCCCGGCGGGCGATGGACGTCCCCTCCTGACGCCGAGCTCCCGGGTCGGACCTCGCACCGTGGCGGACCTCCCGGCGTGTCGCGGCTGCGGTGGCGGCGCTACCGGTCCGCGGTCGGTCGCAGGCTCGCGCCGTTGGTGCGGATGACCTCGGCGTACCAGTCGAACGACGCCTTGCGGTAGCGCTCGAGCGAGCCGCTGCCGTCGTCGTGACGGTCGACGTAGACGAAGCCGTAGCGCTTGCTCATCTGCGCGGTGCTGGCGCTGACGAGGTCGATGCAGCCCCAGGCGGTGTAGCCGAGGACCTCGACGCCGTCGGCGATCGCCTCGCCGAGCTGGACCAGGTGGTCGTTGAGGTAGTCGATGCGGTACCGATCGAGCACGGTGGGCACCCCGTCGACCTCGACGAGCTCGTCGTGGGCGCCGAGGCCGTTCTCCACGACGAACAGCGGCTTCTGCCAGCGGTCCCAGAACTGGTTGCAGACGTAGCGCAGACCGCGGGGGTCGATCTGCCAGCCCCACTCGCTCGCCTCCAGCCTCGGGTTGGGCACCCCGGAGATGACGTTGCCGCCGACCTTCGCCTTCTCGTCCGGGTCGGTGGACTGGCACACGCTCATGTAGTAGCTGAACGAGACGAAGTCGACGGTGTTGGTCAGGATGCGTCGGTCCTCCTCGGTGATGTCGAGCTCGATCCCGCGGTCGCGGAAGTGGCGCAGCATGTAGCCGGGGTAGGTCCCGCGGACGTGGACGTCGCCGAAGAAGAGGTTGCGGTGGTCGGCGTCCATCGTCTCGATGACGTCGCGTGGGTCGGGTGTCAGCGGGTAGGTCGGGACCGCCAGGATCATGCAGCCGACGCGGGCGTCTGGCATCGTCTCGTGCGCGATCCTGGTGGCCAGCGCGCTGGCGACGAGCTCGTGGTGGACCGCCTGGTAGAGGGTGGTCTCGGAGAGCTGGTCCGCGGGGGTGGCGATCGCGCCGCTCAAGAAGGGAGCGTGCAGGATCGAGTTGATCTCGTTGAAGGTCAGCCAGTAGCGGACCCGCCCGCCGTAGCGCTCGAACAGGACACGGACGTAGCGCTCGTACAGGCCGATCAGCTCACGGCTGGCCCAGCCGTCGTAGCACTCCGCCAACGCCAACGGCGTCTCGTAGTGCGAGATGGTGACCAGCGGCTCGATGCCGTGCCTGGCGCACTCGTCGAGGACCGCGTCGTAGAACGCCAGACCCTCCTCGTTCGGCTCCTCGTCGTCGCCGTTCGGGAAGATGCGGCTCCAGGCGATCGAGAACCGGAAGACCGTGAAGCCCATCTCCGCGAGCAGCGCGATGTCGGAGGCGTACCGGTGGTAGAAATCGATCGCCGTCAGCTTCAGGTTGTCGGGCGTCGGACCATCCGAGCGCGGGCCGACGATGCCCCGTGGCATCACGTCCTGGATCGACAGCCCCTTGCCGCCCTCGTCGTAGGCACCCTCGACCTGGTTCGCCGCGGTGGCGCCGCCCCACAGGAACCCGTCGGGAAACGCAACGGGCGCCATGATCTGCCTCCCACTCGAGCGCGAGCGGCGACGCTA
>SKTG01000124.1 GCA_007118045.1 Nitriliruptoraceae bacterium | reverse complement strand
TGCGAGGAGTTGGTCCGTCCCCCGAGGGTGGCGTCAGCCAGAACGACGGTACGGGTGGGTTGTGCACGTGTTCCCGCCTCCGTCGGGCCAGGATGACGTGAGCGACGGCGTAGCCGATGGCGGCTCCGAGAGTGTTCGCCACGACATCGATCGGATCGGCGTTGCGGCCCGACATCGTCAGCTGTGTGAGTTCGATACCGACCGAGACGACCGGGGCCGCGAGCAGAGCCCACGGTCGGCCCCAGTACCTGATCGCCGCACCGAGCGGCACGAACAGCAGCACGTTGAGACCGGCGGCGAGCCGACGCGGGCCGACCAGGTGGCCGACCACCTCCATCAGCCCCTGCTGCAGGCTCGGGCCGACGGGCGTCAGGGCCACGACGAGGGTCAGCAGCAGGGCGGCGAGCAGCGCGAGTCGGGTCCGTGAGGTCATCAGGACAGCGTACGGGACGAGCGACGACGGTCGGGAGGCTCAGCCTCCCTGGCGGGCCACCCGGGCGAGGAACGCCTCGCGACCCGGCGCGCCGCCCGCGTCGAATCGATCGGACCGGGGGTCGTCCGCCGATGGTTCGTGCCCGTCGTGACCGTCCGGGCCCCCGCGCAGGTGTTGGAGGCCGCGCCGCGCCAGTTCGCGGAGGCTCTCGGCCTGGCTCCGTTGCACGGAGCGGGACACCACGCGTCCCAGCGAGGCCTCGCCGTCCTCGGCTTCCGCCGGGGAGCGACGCCACGCCCAGGAGGCCACGGTCGACCACGCCCTCGCTGGTCGGCAGGCTCTGTGGACCGCCGGCGCGTGCTCAGGCGCCCCAAGGGCCAGCTCGACCCGGCGCAGCGCGGAGGTCAGGACCAGCTCGCCGTCCCACGCCCGCGCACGGCTCGCGACAGCCTCGGGGTCGAGCTCGGGCTGTGCCAGCAGTCGCTCCACGTCCTTGAGCCACACGAGTCGGTGGCCTCCTGAGTGCAGCATGTGCATGGCCACGTACACGACCGTGTCTGCCAGGGAGAGGGTCGTCACCGGTGCGTCGCCGACCCTGACCTCCCGGGCCCGGGAGAACAGGCCGTCGACGTCGACCGGGAACAGGAGGCGTCGCTCCGCGTCGTTGAACAGGTGCCAGTGCAGGTCCAGGTGCGTGCCCGACGGCAGTCGCAGGTGGACCTCGCCCTTCATCTGCTCGCCGATCAACGTCCAGTTGCGGTCGAGCACCTCGGACCCGGCCTCCTCGAGTGCCGCCATCGCCGCGGCGAGGTGACGGCCAGGGACCAGCAGGTCGAGGTCCCCGTAGTACCGCAGCTCCACGGCACCGTGCACCGGTTCGGCCAGGGTCGGCCCCTTGATGACCAGCCAGGGGACGCCAGCGGTCGTGAGCACCCGCTCGAGGTGGCGCAGGTCGTTGATGGTGCGCAGATGACGGAGCACCACCTGTCGGCGCATGCCAGCGAGGTGATCCCGCTCGTCCTCCGGTACGAGCGGAAGGCCGGCCGTGGCGGCGTGCACGTAGGCCGGGATGCCGTGGAACCTGGCGGCCTCACCCAGTCCCCGTAGATCCTCGGGCCGCTGCGCGGCAACGACCCGTTCGGCCTCGTCCCGAGCCCCGGTCGGGAGGAGGCTGGCCCGCAACACCCGGGCCACCCCGGCAGGAAGCGCCATCCCCCGTCCTCCCCTCGTCCACGACCCGCTCGGACGGATGCTACGTGGTGCGCGCCAGCGACCCTCGGTGGCGGTCGCCCCGGCCGGGGAGGCCGGGACCAGCTACCGTTGGCGGGTAGGGGCGGTTCGGCGTCGACAGCGCAACGGGGCGAGGTTCTCGCTGTCGTCGCCCTTCGATGGGGGAGGCACGTGAAGGAGCACGACGGGGAACGCGGGTCGGACGACGCTGGCGAAGCCTCGCCGCTGACGGTCGACGACGTCCTCGGCCCCTCGGGTCGCCGTGACGTACGGCACCTGCCCGCCCTGGTGGGACAGGCCTTCCGCCTCGTGTGGCGCGCCGCCCCCCGTCAGCTGCTCCTGGCCGGCGGCCTGCAGCTGCTCGCCGGACTGAGCCTGGCCGGCCAGCTCGCGATCGTCCGACGGATCCTCGATCGCGCCGTGGTCGACGGCACGGTCGCGGAGCTCGGTCAGCTCGCTCCCGAGCTGACCGCGTTCGGGGTCCTCTTGGCCATCGTGGCGGTGGCGGCGGTCGCGCAACGCGAACAACAGCGCACGTTGGCCGAGCTGGTCGAGAAGTACACCACCGGCCACGTCATGGACGTCGCCACCGAGGTCGACCTGATCGAGTACGACCGGCCGCGCTTCTACGACCACCTGCAACGCGCGCGGGTGAACGCGAGCGCCCGACCCCTACAGATCGCCAACGGGGTCATCGGACTGCTCGGCAGTGGGGCCGCCGTCGCCGCCGTGGGGGCCGCGCTGCTGTGGCTCGAGCCGCTCGTGGCGGCCCTGATCCTCGTCGGCGGCCTGCCGACCCTCTACCTCAACCGGCTCTCCTCGAAGGCCCTGCACGCGCACACCGTGCGTCAGACGGCCGGTGATCGTCGGCGCAGTTACCTCTACGAGGTGCTCAGCCGCAAGGAGACCGCGCAGGAGGTCCGGGCCTTCGACAGCACCGCCCACCTGCGTGGCGAGCACGACCGCATCTTCGACGACAAGATCGCCGACCTCCGGGACACGGTGCGTCGCCGCATGCGTTACGGCGCGATCAGCGCCGCCATCACGGCGATCGTCACCGTCGCTGCGCTCGTGCTGCTGCTCGCCTTCGTGCAGATCGGACGACTCGCCGTCAGCGACGCCGCGGTGGCGGTCGGGGCCGTCGTCATCGTCGCCGGGCGCATCCGTGGTCTGATCGCCAGCAGCGGCTCCTTGTACGAGGGCGCGTTGTTCCTGCGCGATTTCACCGACTTCGTCGAGGTGGGGGAGCGGCGACGTGCCGAGCGTCGCCGGGCCGCCGCCCCCCCGCAGGCCTTCGACCGCATCGATCTCGAGAGCGTCGGGTTCACCTACCCCAGCCGCACGGAGCCGGCGCTGACCGACATCTCCCTGACGATCCGGCGTGGCGAGGTGGTGGCGCTCGTCGGCGAGAACGGCTCGGGCAAGACGACGCTCACCAAGCTACTCGCGGGTCTGTACCGACCGTCCGAGGGTGTGATCCGCTGGGACGGTCAGGACGTGGACCAGCACGACCTCGCCGACCTCCGCGAGCACGTCACCGTCATCTTCCAGGACTTCACCCGCTACTTCCTCTCCGCGCACGAGAACGTGGCCATCAGCCGGATACGCGACCTCCAGGACGACGAGGCGGTACGGCGTGCGGCGCTGACGGCCGGCGCCGACGGCTTCCTCGGGGCGCTGCCGAACGGCTACCACACCCTGCTCGGGCCGGCCTTCCTCGGCGGCAGCGACCTCTCGCTGGGCCAGTGGCAGCGTGTGGCGCTCGCCCGCGCCTACTTCCGCTCCGCGCCGTTGCTGATCCTGGACGAGCCCACCGCGGCGCTGGATCCCCGTGGCGAGTACGAGATCTTCGAGCAGGTGCGCCGCCTGGCCAAGGGCCACACGGTCGTGCTGGTCTCGCACCGGTTCTCCAGCGTGCGTGCCGCCGACCGCATCCTGGTGCTGGATGGGGGCCGCATCGTCGAGGAGGGCAGCCACGACGCGCTGCTCGCACGCGGCGGGCTCTACGCCGAGCTGTTCGAGCTCCAGGCCTCCGGGTACCGGGAGCTGCCACGATGACGTCCGACCGCAACCGCGACGTCGCACCACCACCTCGGAGGAGCGCATGAACCAGGACGTTCGACCCACCGGGGTGGCCGTGCCGGACGACGTGCTCGTGCAACGGTTGCCGGACGGCGACTCCGTGTTCCTCAACCTCGCCACCGAGGAGTACTACGGCCTGGATGCGACGGGGACGTCGATGTGGGCGGCCCTGTCCGAGACCGGAGACGTGGAGCGAGCGCTCGATCGCCTGAGGGAGGAGTTCGATGCGGATCAGGAGGTCCTCCGGCGTGATCTCGATGCTCTCGTCCAGCGGCTCCTCGACCGGGGTCTCCTCCGCGGCGGCGATGCGACGCCGTGAACGACTCGCCCAGCTGACACCGGGGGATCTCGGGTACGCGTTGCTCGCCCCGTGGTGCTTCCCAGTGGCGGCCCTGGCGCTACGCCGTTGGGGGTTGCAACGCGTCCAGACACGACTCGCGCCGCGGGGCCGGCATGTGTCGCCCGCGGTCTGCGGGTCGGACGTGCAGACGGCGCGACGTACGGCATGGCTGGTGGACGCGGTCGCGCGACGGACGCCGTGGCCGGCCAACTGCCTGCAGCGGTCGCTGGTCCTGTGGTGGTTCCTGGCACGCCGCGGCATCGCCGCGGAGATCCGGATCGGGGTGAGACGTCGGCCAGGGAGTCCCTCGGGGAGCCGCAGCCTGGACTTCCACGCGTGGGTGGAGCTCGACGGGCTCGTGCTCAACGACCTGCCGAGCGTGCGCGAGTGGTTCGCGACCTTCGACCGGGCGATCGTTCCGTCCGGGGCGCGCTGGCGTCGAGCTCGCCTCGACTGACCCACACCGAGCCCGGCCCACGCCCTCGGTGCGATCGTCGGCGCGGGTCAGGGTCGCGGGTCGTTCGCCTGGGTCGGGGGCGAGCCGGCCGAGGTCGATCAACCCGCGAGGTCGGCTTCCACGGCGGCCACGACCTGGGGCAGCCGCTCGAAGCCAGACGGGTAGCGCAGACGGCGGATCTCGACCCTTCGAACGACGTCGGCGAGCGGTTCGAACCGGTCGCGCGCGAGGCCGAGCCCGGCCATCTGCTCGGCGAGGAAGGAGTGCTCGAGCAGCGCCAGCAGGGCTTCGCTCGACGGGACACGCTCGATCTCGACCGGAACGTCGCCGGTCACCCGGCGGGGCAGGTAGATGCGTGCGAGCTCTGCAGAGCCTGACCGGAACCCGCCAAGTCCCTGGTCGACCCGCACCTGGCGTTTCGTGTGCTCGGGGTGCACCAGCGGAAGGTCATCGTGGCCGCCGACGAAATGGTCGGCCTGCTCGGGCCACAGACGCAGCACCGGGTAGCCCGAGCGGGCGCGAAC
>SKTG01000091.1 GCA_007118045.1 Nitriliruptoraceae bacterium | reverse complement strand
ATGTCCTACCGGAGCCTCGGGGTGGTGCACGGTGCCGCGTTCTGGGCGGTCGTCAACGGTGGTCGCGCTCGGTGCGACCGACGGGCGACCGGGCCACGGTCGGGCTCGCGTTCACCCCGGACCAGCTGGACGAACAGGCGGCTCGCGCTGGGGCTGTTCCACGCCGGTCAGGCGAGATCCGTCGCCGAGCACGGGGTGTCATCCCGTGGGGCCGAACGCGTCGGCGCCTGAACCCTGGTCGCCTCGATCCACCAGCGACCGGTGCACGAAGGTCGCCAACGGCCAGGCGGGTCACGCCGGCGACCGGGACACGGACGTCACCGGTCTAGCATGCGGTCGCGACGCCGGATTGTCACCGGATCGGTGCCGGCCGGTAGCCCGCCGCCTCCGGATGTTGGTGGGCGAGTTCCTGCACCGTCGTCACGAACCGCTCGACCTGACGGGGTGCGGCCCCGACGAAGACGGTGGGATCCGCCACCAGCGAGGACAGCGCCACCTCGTCGAGGGGCAGCCGCTCGTCGGCAGCCAGACGGGCCAGCAGGTCGTTGTCCTCCTGACCCCGTTCCCGCATGGCCAGCGCGACCGCGACGGCGTGTTCCTTGATCGCCTCGTGCGCCGTCTCACGCCCGACGCCGCCGCGCACCGCCGCCACGAGCACCTTCGTGGTGGCCAGGAACGGCAGGTAGCGGGCCAGCTCGCGTTCGATCACCGCCGGGTACGCACCGAACTCGCCGAGCACCGTCAGCGTGGTCTGGAACAGCCCGTCGGCGGCCAGGAAGGCGTCGGGCAGGGCCACGCGACGCACCACCGAGCACGACACGTCGCCCTCGTTCCACTGGTCGCCGGCCACCCCCGTGAGCATGGCGAGGTGTCCCTGCAGCACGTGGCGCAGGCCCACGATGCGCTCGCAGGACCGCGAGTTCATCTTGTGCGGCATCGCCGAGGAACCGACCTGGCCCGGCCGGAAGCCCTCGGTGGCCAGCTCGTGTCCGGCCATGAGTCGGATGGTGGTCGCGAGGCTCGACGGACCGGCAGCCACCTGCAACAGCGCGGCCACCACCTCGAGGTCCAGCGACCGGGGGTAGACCTGACCCACGTTGTCCAACCGCGCCGTGAAGCCGAGGTGTTGGGCGACGCGTTCCTCGAGCGTCTCGACCGCGTCCTCGCCGCCGAGCAGGTCGAGCAGGTCCTGTTGGGTGCCAACGGGTCCCTTCAGACCACGGACGGGGTAGCGGTCGATGAGCTGTTGCAGATGCCGGGTCGCCTGGAGCAGCTCCTCGCCGGCGGCCGCGAACCGCTTGCCCAGGGTCGTGGCCTGCGCCGGCACGTTGTGCGTGCGGCCCGTCACGACCGTCTGCGAGTGCTCGACGGCGCGGTCCGCGAGCAGGGCGAGCGTCGTCACGCAGCGGTCCCGGACCAGCTCGAGCGACCGACGGATCTGCAGCTGTTCCACGTTCTCCGTCAGGTCCCTGGAGGTCATGCCCTTGTGCACCTGTTCGTGACCCGCCAGCGCGCAGAACTCCTCGATCCGCGCCTTGACGTCGTGTCGGGTCCGACGTTCTCGTTCGTCGATCGAGGCCAGGTCGACCTGCTCGACCACCCGCTCGTGGTCCTCGACGACCCCCTCCGGCACGTTCACGCCGAGCTCGGCCTGGGCTCGCAGCACCGCGATCCACAGCCGCCGCTCCGCGATCACCTTCCCCTCCGGCGACCAGATCGCCGCCATCTCCTCACTGGCGTAGCGGGTGGCGAGCACGTTCGGCAGCTGGGTCACGGGAGACACCTCCGACGGACGGTTGGGGAACCTCGAGGTGGCGGGTCATCGAGGGCGCTGCGTGTTCCCGAGGGCGACGACGGTGTGACGTCGATCCGCCGCCCGTCAGCCGGCGCCGTCACCGTTGCCGCGGTCGACGGTCGCCTCGCGGTCGACGACGGGGTTGTCGAGCACCCCGATCCCCTCGATGTCGACCTGTACGCGTTGCCCGGCCCGGAGTGGGCCGACCCCGGCCGGCGTCCCGGTCAGCACGACGTCGCTCGGCAGCAGGGTGACGATCTGGGAGATCTCGCTGAGCAGGTCTCCGACGGAGACGAGCAGATCGCTCGTGTTCCCCTCCTGGCGCACCTCGTCGTCGACCCGGCAGCGGATCGGGAGATCGGCGGGGTCGACGTCGGTCGAGATCGCGGGACCGAGCGGGCAGAACGAATCGAAGCCCTTGGCGCGGAACCACTGGCCTTCGCTGCGTTGCAGGTCCCGGGCCGTGACGTCGTTGGCACACGTGTAGCCGAGCACGCCGCTGAGCGCCTCCGCCGGAGTCACGCGCTGCAACAGCGCGCCGACCACCACCGCGAGCTCCGCTTCGTGGTGGACCTCCTCGCTGCGATCGGTCGGGAGGCGTATCGCCTCGCCGGGCCCGATCACCGACGACGAGGGCTTGAGGAACAGCAGCGGAGCGGCCGGCACCTCGTTGCCCAGCTCCTCCGCGTGTGCGCGGTAGTTACGACCGACACCCACCACCTTCGAGGGGATGACCGGTGCCAACAGCGTGAGGCCCTGCACGGGGACCCGCTCGCCGGTCGGGCCGTGCCGGGTGAAAGGGTGGGGGTCGATGACCGCCACCTCGGTGCCGTCGAGGACCCCGTACCGCGGGGAGCCCTCGTGAAGGAACCGGACGAAACGGGGCACAACGGGCCTTTCGAACGTCGAGGGGTGGCACCGGTCCCACTGGACCGACCGCGTGAGCTCGGAGCACCCCGGTGGGCTGGCGCGGACGTCAGTGCACGGCGGGCTCGGGGGTCCCCGCGTCGGCCCCGGTCCCGTTCGCATCCTGCCAGTGGACACGCAGGATCGCGTGCGCGTACGCGTCGGACAGGGCCAACCAGGACGCCTCGACGATGTTCGGGTGGACGCCGACGGTGTCCCAGACCTCGCTCCCGTCGGTGGAACTGACCAGCACCCGCGTGGTCGCATCGGTGCCCGCGCTGCCGCTCCCGTCCGGCGCGCTGGGATCGGCCTCCAGGATCCGCACCTTGTAGTCCGAGAGATGCACCCGGTCCAGTTGTGGCCAGGTGCCGTTGACCGCGTTGCGGAACGCGTCATCGAGCGCGTCGACGGGCCCGTTGCCTTCCCCGGCACCGAGCTTGCGTTCGCCCCCGACCTCGACGGCGAGGATCGCCTCGGCAGGGCCATCCCCCGGTAGAGCGCCACCGTCGCCACCCGAGACGTTCACCCGGTAGTGCAGCGACCGGAACGGTTCCTCGTCGCTGGGCAGCAGCATCGCCACGCGGCGTAGCAGCAGCTCGAAGGAGGCGTCGGCCGCCTCGTAGGTCCAGCCGTCGGACTCGCGCCGTTTCACCTCCGCGAGGACCGCTCTGGCCTGATCGTCGGTGATCTCCAGGCCGAGCTCCTCGGCCTTGAGACGGATGTTGGCGCGGCCAGCCAACTCGCTGACCACCAGTCGCTGCTGGTTGCCGACGTCGGTTGGGTCGATGTGGTTGTACATGTCCGGCGCCTTGGCCAGCGCGGACGCGTGGAGACCCGCCTTGTGGCTGAACGCGGTGTGGCCGACGTAGGGGGCGACGGAGGGTGTTGCCTGGTTGCACAGCTCAGCGACGGTGTGGCTGATCTCCGTGATGCGCTCCAGCCGCCCCGGCGGCACCAGCTCGAGCCCTCGCTTGAGCTGAACGTCGGCGAGGATCGTGAAGATGTTCGCGTTGCCGCAGCGTTCACCGAGGCCGTTCGCGGTGCCCTGGACGTGCGTGGCTCCGGCCTCGATGCCGAGCAGCGAGTTCGCGACCGCGCACCCACCGTCGTCGTGGAAGTGCAGTCCCACGTCACAGGGCAGCTCACCGACCAGTCCGTGCACGATCTCCGTGACGTCCCACGGCATGGCGCCACCGTTGGTGTCGCACAGCACCACGCACTCGGCCCCGGCTTCGGCGGCGGTGAGCACCACCTCGCGCGCGTACTCGCGGTCGCGGGTGAAGCCGTCGAAGAAGTGCTCGGCGTCGAAGAAGACCCGCTTGCCGAGCGAGCGCAGGTGGCCGACCGAGTCCGCGACCATCCGCAGGTTCTCCTCGCGGGCCACCCCGAGGGCTTCGTCGACGTGGTAGCCCCAGGACTTGCCCACCAGGCACACCACCGAGGTCCGTGCGTCGACCAGCGCTTGCACGAGCGGGTCGTCCTCCGCCCGCTTGCCCGCGCCACGCGTCATGCCGAACGCGACGAGCTGTGCCCGGGTCAGTGGTAAGTCACCCTCGGCAGCGCGTGCGAAGAAGGCCGTGTCCTTGGGGTTCGCGCCCGGCCAGCCGCCCTCGATGTAGGCGACCCCGAGCTCGTCCATACGACGAGCCACCCGCAGCTTGTCCTCGACGGAGAGGGTCACCCCCTCGCGCTGGGTGCCGTCGCGCAGCGTGGTGTCGTACAGGTCGAGACCCGGCCGAGCGGCCGGGAGTGGCGCATCGCTTGCCGTGTGGGTCACGGTGGTGCCTCCCCGAGAGGACGTCGTCGACGGCCCGTGGTCGGTCCCGGGTGGCCGGAGCGGGAAGCGATGGACGCGGTCCAGGACCGGGCCGCTCCCGCAGCCCGGTCCACGCCGGCTACGGGAGCGTTCCGATGATGATCCGCGCGCAGCGGTCGGGACCGCTCCCGCCGGCTCGCGCCGCTGACCGCATCATCCTCGGATCCGCTCGTCTGCTCGTGTCACCGACGTTACCGCCAGCACCATCTGGGTGTCGAACGGGGGTGGGAGACCTCGCGTCGAGCCCCGGATGTCGAGCCCCGGACGTCCGGGACGGGTGACGACCGGTGGGCGGCCGTCAGTCCTCCAGCCGGAAACCGACCTGCAGGGTCACCTGGGTGTGCTGAGGCTCGCCGTCCTTGATCCAGCCCCGGATCTCCTTGACCTCGAACCAGTCGAGGTTGCGCATCGTCTCGCTGGCCTTCTCGATCGCGCCCCGGATGGCGTCGTCGACGCCCTCACGGCTGGAGCCGACCAGATCGATCTTCTTGTACACGTTGGACACGGGAACCTCCTGGGGTCGCGACCGGTGCTCCCCGCACGGCGCTCACCGGCCGGGCCCGGGACGGT
>SKTG01000493.1 GCA_007118045.1 Nitriliruptoraceae bacterium | reverse complement strand
GCCGACTACCAGCCCTGGATCGACAACGGACGCCGGCTACGCGAGCTCGCCCACCAGCTCGAAACGCTGTCGTTGGAGGCCATGCACACCGCTGAAGGCTGGAACAGCTAGATCAGCCGAAGCCTCTCCGCGAAGTGCGGAGAGCGAGCCGCGGGGAACGCGTGGCGACACATTCGTTCACGTCACGCGCGGTCGAGGTGTGGGATCGTGCGACCGGAGATCGGCTGGCTCGCTACGACAACCCGTCACCGTTGGACCTGGTCTGGGCCCCTGATGGCAGGCTCGTCCACACCGCCAACGATGGCACGATCCGGCTCGTGACCGTCGGCGACCACCAGGAGGAACTGGTCCTGCGTGGGCACGGCGACGGCGTCACCTTCGCGAGGATCAGCCATGACGGCGAGATGCTGGCCAGCGTCAGCTGGGCCGGCGAGACCCGCACGTGGGACATCACTCAGGAGGGTCCCGCCGAGCTCGGCAACCTGGCGTTGCCCGACGGGCTGGTCGCCGAGCTCGTGCCGTCCGACGACGGGGAGCAGTTCGCTGCCAGCGTCCACGGTGACGACGAGACCATCAGTGTCGGGCTGTTCGATCCACGAGGTGAGAGGCGCACCCTCGTCGACGACCTGCGAGGCCCGGGGAACCACTGGGTGAGGATCGCCGACGATCTCAGCGCCGCTGCGGGCCTCGACGGCGACCACGTCGCCCACGTCTACGACCTGCCCACCGGCGAGTCCCGGCTGACCCTGCCTCCCTGTCAGTCGCCGCGCGCCATCAGCGCGGATGGCTCGCGGCTCGTGGTGGATGGCCGTCTGCTCTGCATCAACGACAGCGGGGTTACGCGCACGCCCCTCCGCCCGACGCCGAGCAGCGCAGTGCCGTCGTCGACGCGCACCCCGGGGAGGTGCTGCTCGACCTGGAGGAACGCCCGATCAACTGGGCCGCCTTCGGCCCGCCCGACACACCTGCCGAGACCTACGTCGCGGTGTCCGTCGATTGGGAGACGCTCGAGCTTCACGACCTGGGTACGGGCCAGATCATCGGGAAGTTCGGCCTCGGTGGCGATCTGAGCACCTCGGTGTGGTTCTCCGACGACGGGCGTCACCTGGCTGATCTACGCCGATGGTGGCAACCTCCGGCGGCTGGACCTCGATCCGGACCGGCTCGCCGCCTTGGCGCGCTCCCGGCTCACCCGAGGCTTCACCAGCGAGGAGTGTCTGCAGTACGGCGTGCGGTGCGACCGATCCTTGACCCGGTCTTTGCGCCGTCTTGACGCGGGGTCCGCATGGTGATCGTGACGTCCGGACCCACCGGACGAAGCGAGTGAAGGGACCACGATGTCCGCAATGACGATGCCGGTCCGGAGTTCGATCAGCGCCGGTGCCCTCCTCCTGGTCACGGCCTGCGGCCCTGCCGCGGCGGGAGGCCCGACAGCGCCGGACGACGAAGGCGAGTCGACGCCTACTGAGCAGCCGACCGACACGGACGAAGATCGCGAGAGCGGCCGGGAAGCGGACAGCAAACGCTTGACCGAAGCCGCCGAGCGCTACCGGGAGCAGCAACCGGAGGGAGAGGCGACGTGCCAGCCGGGTGGACACGTCATGGCGCCGTGCTGACACGAGCTCGAAGGACGATGCTGCGCCGGTCCCGCCCCGAGATTACAGCTCACGCAGGATGAGCAACGGTGACGTGGTGCAGTCGACGCCGGTCGAGCCCGCACGCCCGGTGGCGATGACCGCGCGGTCGGGCGTGCTCGCCCGTGTTCGCTTGACCACGAGCGGGCTCCTGCCAATAGTCGGATGGCCCAAGCTCGGCGGGCGACCGGCGCTCGCCAGGGACCGGGAGGCTTCTCATGGCGAGCACACGACGGTTGGCATCCACCTCGAGACTGGCGGTTCTCGCCGCGGTCCTGGCCATCCTGCTCACGTGGAGCAGTTCCGCGATGGCTGCCGGACCGCCACGCGAGGGGTCGGGCACCGGGCAGATCACCGGTGTCGAGATCACGCCGGTGCGGGAGGTCGGAGGGAACACGTTCGAGGACCGCGTGCTCACCGCCCAGGTGGAAGGGACGCTCACGGGTGAGATGGTCCAGCACGTCAGCGGCATGGTGCACAAGAACGGTCACGTGGTCTTCTCCGGAACGATCACCTTCCAGGGGACCGTCGACGGCTGCGGTGACCAGGAGCACACCGTCACGCTCGGCATCTCGGGCAAGGGGGACGTCCCCGTGCCGGGCTTCCCCGTCACCCAGGCGTCGGTGCGGGTCATCGATCAGGCGAGCAACACGCTGTCGGGGACGGGGCAAGGCACCGTCAACCAGGTCGGTCCCGATCTCAGCTACGAGCTCCGCTACGTCTGTCGGTGAGCAGGACCAGCGCTAGGTAGCCGACATGGCCGTGCCTCCGTCCGACGAACACCCACGGACCGACGTCGCCATCGTCGGGATGGGCTGTCGGTTCCCCGGCGGTGCCGACTCGCCGAGCGCCTTCTGGGAGCTGCTGCGTGGCGGGACCGACGCCGTCACGGAGGTCCCCCCGGATCGTTTCGATCTGGAGCGGCTGTTCGATCCCGATCCGACCGCCCCGGGCAAGATCTACACGCGCTGGGGCGGCTTCATCGATCCGATCGACACCTTCGATGCCGAGTTCTTCGGTATCGCGCCGCGTGAGGCACGACGTATGGACCCGCAACAGCGGGTACTGCTCGAGGTGGTCTGGGAAGCGCTCGAGGACGGAGGGCAGGTACCGGAACGGCTGGCCGGGTCCCGGACCGGCGTCTTCGTCGGTATCTCGACCCGTGACTACGTCGACATCCAGGTCCTGCCGCACCACCCGGACCGCATCGACGCGCACGTCAACGCCGGGACGGCCGGCTCCATCGCCGCGAACCGCATCTCCTACCTGCTCGACCTGCAGGGACCGAGCCTGGCCATCGACACGGCATGCTCGTCGTCGCTGACCGCTCTGCACCTCGGCTGCCGCAGCCTCGCGACCGGAGAGTCCGAGCTCGCCATCGTGGGTGGTGTCGGGATCCTGCTGGCACCCGAGGTCACGGTGGGCTTCTGCAAGGCCTCCATGCTCTCACCTGACGGTCGCTGCCGGGCTTTCGACGCCGGCGCCAACGGCTACGTGCGCAGCGAAGGCGCCGGCGTGGTCGTGCTGAAGACGCTGCCGGAGGCCATCTCCGACGGTGACCCGATCCATGCGGTGATCCTCGGTAGCGCCGTCAACCAGGACGGACGGACCACCGGCCTCAGTCTGCCGAGCGCCCCGGCGCAGCAGGCGATGCTGGACCAGGCGCTGCGCAACGCCGGCGTGTCGGCCACCGATGTCGACTACGTCGAGGCCCACGGCACGGGCACGCCGGCCGGCGACCCGGTCGAAGCCGAGGCCATCGGCACCGTCCTGGCCGGGGACCGGCGGCAGGACGAGCCCTGCATCATCGGCTCCGTCAAGACCAACGTCGGTCACCTCGAGGCCGCCGCGGGGATGGCCGGTCTGCTCAAGACCGCGCTCGCGCTCGAGCATCGACAGATCCCGCCGAACCTCCACCTCGAACGCCCCAACCCGGCGATCCCGTTCGATCAGCTGCGGCTGCGCGTTCCGACCGAGCTCGAGCCGTGGCCGGCGAACGGGACACGCCCCGTGGCCGGCGTCAACTCCTTCGGGTTCGGTGGGGCCAACGCCCACGCGGTCCTGACCACGGCGCCGGACCGGGACACCGGGGAGGGCAGCACGGACCGGCCCGGTCCGCATGTCGTCACCCTCTCCGCTCGCGGCGACGGCGCGCTCCGCGACCTCGCGCGACGCCACCGGCAACGCCTGGAGTCCGGCTCCGATCCGACCTTGAGCGACCTGGCGTACACGACCAACGTTCGACGCAGCCATCACCTCGATCGCCTGGCCGTGATCGCGGGTTCCCACGACGACCTGCGCGAGTGCCTCGATGCCTTCCTGAACGACGAGGCGCACCCCTCGCTCGTCGTGGGTCGTGCCCCATCGAATCGACAGCCCCGCTTGGCCTTCGTGCTCACCGGCATGGGCCCGCAGTGGTGGGGGATGGGGCGTGGCCTGATCGACCGCGAGCCCGTGTTCCGGGACACCATCGGCCAGGTCGACGAGATCCTGCGCCCGGTAGCCGGCTGGTCGGTCTCGGACCAGCTGAGCGCGGACGCGGAGACCAGCCGGGTGGCGGAGGCGGATGTCGCTCACGTCGCCAACCTCGCGATCCAGGTCGCCCTCTGCGAGCTGTGGCGCGACCGGGGTGTCGTGCCCGATGCCGTCGTCGGACACAGCTCGGGCGAGATGGGGGCGGCCTGCGTGGCCGGTGTCCTCTCCCTCGAGGACGCCGTTCGTCTGGCGTACCACCGCGGGCGCCTGCAACACCGCACCACCGGCACGGGCCGCATGCTCGCGGTGACCATGAGCCCGGAGGAGGCCCAGGACCTCGTCGACACCCACGAGCACGCCGTCTCGCTGGCGGCTGTCAACGCGCCCGGGTCCGTGACGCTGTCGGGTGACGAGACCGTGTTGCGCGACATCGCGGAGCGACTGGAGGCGCAGCAGCGGTTCGCCCGGCTGCTCCCCGTCCGCGTCCCCTACCACGGCCCGCAGATGGAGACGATCCGAGAGGAGTTCCTCGCCGAGTGCCGCCACCTCCACCCGGGTCGCGCACGGATCCCCCTCGTCTCCACCGTAACTGGCGCCGGGGTCGACGGGCCGGAACTGGATGCCGCGTACTGGTGGCGCAACGTGCGTCAGCCGGTGAGGTTCCAGGCGGCGATCGACGAGCTGCTCGGCGAAGGGACCGAGCTCCTCGTGGAGGTCGGACCGCACCCGGTGCTGGCTGCGGCGATCCGGGCGACCTTCGCTGAGAACGGCGCCGCGGGGACGGTGTTGCCGAGCCTGCGACGCGAGGAGGACGAGCAGGGGGTCATGCTGCGGACCCTCGCCGAACTGCACGTGCGCGGCCGGACCGTCGACTGGTCGGCGCTGGCTCCCGGCGGCACCTGCGTGTCGCTTCCCTCCTACCCGTGGCAACGTCAGCGCCACTGGTTCGACCAGGACGAGGAGGGCTCCGTTCAGCCGGCCCG
>SKTG01000192.1 GCA_007118045.1 Nitriliruptoraceae bacterium | reverse complement strand
TCCGCTTCGGGTGTCGAAGCCTGGGTCGCGTCGGCGCCGCAGGCGGTGTGGGTGCACGTGACCTGGGTGCTGGGCGCAACGGTGGTGTTCAGCGTGCTCGCGGTACTCGCCGCGCGCCGAGCGGGCGTTGCGGGGCGGGGATGACCAGTGTCGACCGTGAACGGCTCAACGGACCGTATCCCGACGATCCCCGCCGCCGAGCTGCCGCCGCGCTGCCGGGCCGAGGCCTGTCCGCCCGTCACACACGCGCGTATGGTTGCGCAGGTGGAAGCACGCACATCCGAGCGGCTGGGAGCGCTGGCAGGACTGATCGCCAGCCTGGCCGTTGGCGTCCCCGTCGCCCTCGACGTGTTCACGGCCGGTGCCGACGCGCCGAGTGGTGTGCCCTGGATGTGGATCGTCGCCTATCTCGGCTACCTCGTGGTCTTCGTGACCCTGAGCCAGACACCACCGTCGGTGACGTTGCCCACCAGCCCGCTGGTGGGTGCACAGGCCGGGTTCGGCGGTCTGGCCTACGTACTGGCAGGCGGCGACGACTGGGTGGCCGTCCTGTTCGTGGTCACCGCAGCGACGGCGGCCTACGAGTGGTCGAAGCGAGCCACCGTCGTCCTGGTCGGGTTACAGACCCTGGTCGTGCTCTCCGCGGCTCAGTTCGGCGGATCGGCCTCTCTCCGGGATGCCCTACTGAGCGTGCTGGTCTACGGCAGCTTCCAGTTCTTCGCGGTCGTCGTGGTCTGGACCCAACAGCGCGAAGCCGATGCGCGAGCCAGCCTCGTCGACGCCTACGCTCGACTGCGCACCACCAGCGCGATGCTCGAAGTGTCCAGCCGCAACGCCGAGCGGCTTCGCATCGCTCGCGACCTCCACGACGTCATCGGTCACCAGCTCACCGCCCTGACGCTCGAGCTCGAGGTCGCCACCCACACGCTCACGGACGAACGAACCCACGTCCAGCGGGCCCGCGACCTCGCCAAGCAGCTTCTGACCGACGTACGTGAAGCGGTGGGAGAGCTGCGAACTCCGCCACGCGAGCTGCGAGACGCGCTCGAGGCGGTGAGCACGGACCTACCCGGCCTGCATGTCCGTCTGGCTGTCGCCGATGACGTCCGGGTCGATGACGCGACGACGCTCGCGCTCGTTCGCTGTGCGCAGGAGGTCGTGACCAACACGGTGAGGCATGCTGCAGCGCGGACACTGGACATCGAGGTGTCACAGGACCACGAGGGGGCCGTGATCCTCGACGCGTCCGACGACGGTCGGGGCATCGAGTCGTTGCAGCCTGGCAACGGCTTGTCGGGGATGGTCGAGCGCATCGAGGCCGTGGGCGGCACCATCGACTTCGACACCGCACCCGGACGTGGCATGCGTGTCACCGCGATGGTGCCGCACCGGTGATCACCGTCGCGGTCGTCGATGATCAGGCACTGGTTCGCCAGGGCATCCGCAGCCTGCTCGGTCTCGTCAGCGACATCGAGGTCATCGGTGAGGCTGCAGACGGCGAAGCCGCCCTGGCGCTGGTCGAGGCCCAGCGCCCCGATGTCCTGCTCCTCGACCTGCAGATGCCTCGACGTGACGGCATCGACACCATCACCGAGCTCCGGCAGCGCGGCCATGTGTTGCCGGTGCTCGTGCTGACCACGTTCGACGACGAGGAGTTGGTGCTGGCAGCGGTGCAGGCCGGTGCCCATGGCTACCTGCTCAAGGACGTGACGTTCGAACAGCTCACCGACGCCGTGCGCACCCTTGCCGAGGGACACACGCTGGTTCAGCCAGCGATCACCGAACAGCTGCTACGCCGCGTCGAGGAGACCCCGCGTCCGATCACCCTGGACGGCCTCGCACGACCGGAACCCTTGACCGAGCGCGAGCTCGAGGTGCTCCGGCTGATGGCCAGCGGCTTCCCGAACCGCGAGATCGCGGCGGCGCTCCACCTCGCCCCAGGGACCGTGAAGAACCATGTTTCCGCCATCCTCATGAAACTCGGTGTCGGTGACCGCACCCGTGCCGTGCTCCGGGCACTCGACCTCGGGCTGCTGACGCGACCCCCCAGCGGGAGATGACGCCCAGCCGCCGGGATGTTGCTCCAAGGTGCTGCCGGCGACGAGGTTGCGCACTATCTCTCCTTGCGATGTGAGCCCGGCTCGGGTGGCCGGTGGCCGCCGGGTCACTCCGCATCGAGCTCGAGATGGCCGAGTTCCGTACGCGAGGTGATGTCGAGCTTCCTGAACACGTTGCGCAGGTGGAAGGCGACCGTCCGCGGACTCAAGAAGAGCTGTCCGGCAACCTCGTGGTTGCTCAACCCGCGCGAGACGAACTGGGCGACCTGTAGCTCCTGCGGGGTGAGCCGCTCGGACGTTCCGGGTGCTGCGCGACGCGCGCTCTCACCACTGGCTCGTAGCTCTCGGCGCGCACGTTCGGCCCACACCCGGGCACCGAGAACCTCGAAGGTGTGCCCGGCTGCACGTAGGTGTTCGCGCGACTCGACCCGCCGGCGCGTGCGTCGCAGGAAACCTCCGAAAGCGAGGGCGGTGCGGGCACGCTCGAAGGGTCGCGCCGCCTCGTCGTGCATGGCGAGCGCCGCACGGAAACCACGTTCGGCCTCGATCTCGTCCGCGGTGAGCAGTGCGTGAGCGTGGAGTGCGACGGCCTTCGCCCACGGCGCGTCCGTCGCGACCGCCCAGGCCTCGAAACCGTCGAGCCATGCCCGGCCGGTCTGCTGGTCAGCGCCCAGGGCTGCTGCTTCGATCCGATCGAGCCCCGACCAGTAGACGGCCGCGCTGGCGGTGATGTCGCGGGCTCGTAACAACGCGGCGTCGTGGTCTGCGCGACCGAGTTCGACCACGCTGAGTGCCCACGAGGAGAACTCCGCGACCAGGGCGAAACGGTGCGTTGTCGCCGAGCCATGGACATCGGCCGCGAGGGAGCGGCACTCGTCCTCATCACCCCGGTACGCGGCCAACAGCGCAAGCAGCACCTGCGAGTAGGCGACCAGGTCGGGTTGACCGAGCTCACGGGCGAGGTGGTGACCTTCTTCGGCGAAGCCTTCGGCTGCTCCCCAGCGACCCGCAACCAGCTCGGCGTAGGCCAGTCGGGGCAAGAGCTGGTTCAGGAACCCCAGGGCGCCGGCGTCGCGCGCCCGACCCGCTGCCCGGTGATGGGTCCGCAGGACGGCTTCGTCATCGCCGAGGAACAAGGCCGCGCGTCCGGTGAACAGCAGAGCGGTGGGCTGTTCCTCGACATCGAGGCGCGTCTCGTCGTCCTCGAGAGCGAGCGCGGCACGCAAGTGTCTCACTGCAGCCTCGAGGTCGCCATCGGAGAAGGCACCGAGGCCGATGAGTAGTTCGACGAGCAGGCGTGGCTCGCCCGCTTCGACCGGTCCGAGCGACCGTGCGACGCGTGCGATGGCAGAAGCGGCGGCGCGATCGCCGGCGTACACGGAGGCGACGCTCGCGAGGTTGAGGAGATCGAGTGCGCGGTGACGGTCGTGCGGGGCGATCTCCTTCGCAGCGTGCAGGAGCAGCGGGCCAGCGTCGGCCGGCGACCCGCCCGTCAGCTCGAGCAGGCCGCGGTAACGACGTTCGTCGGCACGGACCGAGGGGCTGGCGGCGAGGGAACGAGTGCCCTCGAGGAGCGTCCGGGCACGGTCGATGCGACCGGCGAGCCAGGAGTTCTCGACCGCAGCGATCAGGCGTGCTGATCGCTCGCGCTCGTCCCCGGTCAACGTCGCGGCCCGTTCGAGCGCATGGGAGGCCGCCGCGAAGCCGCTGCGCGACCGCGCCCGCTTCGCGGCGGCGTCGAGTTCGGCGACCGCGTCGGGGTCGGGTGTGAGAGCGGCGGCCGCACGGTGCCACGCGAGGCGGTCCGCGTCGACCGGTGCGTCGAGCACGCTCGCGATCGCCGTGTGGGCCGCGCGACGTTGCGAGACCGTCGCAGTGTGGTACGCGGCTGACCGCACGAGGGGGTGGTGGAAGGTCAGCTGCTGTCCCTCGAGGTGGAGCAGGTCGGCGTGCTCGATGGCGTCGAGCGCGCTGTCGGATATGCCGAGCTGCTCGCCGGCGTGCAGCACGGTTGCAAGCTCACCGGCATCGTCCGCGGCGGCGATCAGCAGCAGGGTCTTGGAGGCCGCCGGCAGGCGCCGGATCCGCACCCCGAAGGCACGCTCCACCCGTGCTCCCACCGGCAACGGCGTCAGCAGCGGGTCAGCGCCTTTGAGCTGCGCATCGGTCAGCATCGCGGGCAACTCCCGGAGGGCCAGCGGGTTCCCGCACGTGGACGCGATGATCCGGTCCCGAAGTTCTGGGGCAAGCGGGATGGTGGCGTGCTCCTCGAGCAGTGCGGCGGCAGCGGCGTGATCGAGCCCTCCCAGCCGGTGCTCGGTGATACCCCGCGATCCGAAGACGGTTCCCGCCTCGGGCCGGGTGGCGAACAGCATGAGGATGCCCTCGGTTCCGAGCCTTCGGGCGACGAAGAGCATGGCGTCGGCCGAGGCCTGGTCGAGCAGGTGAGCGTCGTCGACCAGGCAGAGCAGCGGATGCCTCTCGGAGGCCTCGGCCAGCAGGCTCAGCGTGCCGAGCGCGATCAGGAACCGGTCGTCGCCACCGCCACCTGCCTCGCCCAATGCCCCCCGGAGCGCGGATGCCTGCGGAGCCGGGATGCCGGGCAGATAGCCCCAGAGGGGCCGGACTAGCCGATCGAGTGCGGCGAAGGGCAGGGATGTCTCGACTCCGAGCCCGTGCGCCGGGAGGACGTGCATATCCTCGGCCTGCCTTCGGGCGTACTCCAGCAACGCGGACTTCCCGGACCCTGCCTCGCCGCTCAGCACCAGGGTCGAGCTCCGCGCTCTGCGAGCTTCGCGTAGCAGCTCATCGAGGAGGGAGACTTCGGTTCTGCGGCCATGGAGCATGGAGGTCGATCCCGTCCCTCGAACCCGCCCATCCTGCAGGCGCGCGACCTCGGGGGGTGCCGGCAAGCTGGCGCACCGTCCGTATCACGCTACGGACGCGCTTCCGGCCACACCTGTGCCGGAAGTCACGTCGGTGCCGTGCCGAGAGGATCGATGAACCGCTCTCGGGCGTCGCCCGCTGAGGCCGGTAGGAAC
>SKTG01000015.1 GCA_007118045.1 Nitriliruptoraceae bacterium | reverse complement strand
CGTGGTCACGCGACCCCGTCGACGAGAGCATCACCCGTAACCAGGGCAGCAGCGCGATGGGGGATGGCGCCTCGGTGGCCGGTCCTTCACGGGCCGGCTCGGTCGAACCGCCCAGCCGGCGCCGGGGCAACGGCCACGCTCCGTGACCACACCGATCCGCCTCGCGCGGTACTCGCGCAGGACGTCGGGTCCCCCTCGGGCTCAACTAGCTTCTCGGACCCCGGAGGAGGACCGAACGGTCGCTCCATGCCAGCCCGTGATGGCTATGCACCCGGGTATCACCCAGCGATGACGAAGCACCGTCACGCACACAGGAGGACGCATGACCGATAGCGGCACGCTCGCCACGGCGGACGCCAGATCCGCTGTGAAACGACAGCTCCGGCTCCTGATCGCACTGGGAGCCGCACTCGCACTCACCATCACGCTCCTGCCGGGCCTACAGCCCGCGGCGGAGGCGTTCCCGATCGAGTCGCACTGCGGCACGGAGACCGGCAACACCTCGGTGGAGGGGTTCATCTCCCACGACCAGCTCGGCCGTGACCTCGAGCGCATCGAGCGTTCCAGTCAGGGTCGCGTCGAGGTCGAGGAGGCCGGTCGGTCCTTCAACGACCGGGAGATCTGGACCGCGACGGTCGGGCACGGTGATCAGGTGATGCTCGTCCAGAGCGACATCCACGGCAACGAGAAGCACGGCACCATCGCCCTGCTCAACCTGCTCTCGACCCTCGGCAACAACTCGAAGCGTTCGGCCGAGATCCGGGAGAAGATCACCCTCGTCGCCGTCCCGATGATGAACCCGGACGGCTCCGAGCTCGACCAGCGGCGCAACGACATGTCCTGGGAGGACACGGTGTCGCTGCACCCGCAGCTCGAGGGTGCCCCGAGGGCGTGGTATCACAACGCACGGCTGAACGGCTTCGACGTCAACCGCGACTTCAACCCGGACCTCGACTACACGCCACAAGCAGAGGATCTGCCTGGAACCAGTGCCGGTGTCGGCTTCTACCTGACTCCAGCCGCGCAGACCGTGCGTGACGTCTACGCCGGCTTGGAGGACGAGTTCGGCAACGTGGACGTGTTCGTCGACCTGCACAACCAGGCACCCTGCTACCGCGAAGGCGACAACGACCACTACTCGCCGCTGTCGATCTCGGGCCGGTTCATCAGCGACCCCGACGATCACGGGGACTGGCCGGAGTTCGACGAGGACGACTCGTTGCGCGCCAACCTGGCCGTCTACGACGCGCTCCAGCAGGGCAACTCCCCGTTCGGCAAGGTGACGCTGTACCCGCAGAACATCAACCTGCCGGGCACCGCGCTGGGGTCGTTCTCGCTGCGAGGTAGCGCCGTGGTGCTGTTCGAGACCAGCGGTCAGACCCAACACATCGGTCAGAAGCGGATGGGCATGCTCGCCAAGCAGGTCGAAACGGGCCTCGGCGGGATCGTCGATGCGCTGACCGACGGCACGTTCGATGATCTCGACCCGGAGCGGTACGACGACATCCCGCCACGGCGGTGGGCCAACTGAGCGTGGCCTGACGGACGCGCCCGGGGCCCAGGCTCCGGGCGCGTTCGCTCGTCCCGCAGGGACGACAGCCCCGATCGGTCGCCCTCCGAAGCGCCCATCGGGCGACCAGGTCCGTGGCGTGTCGCCGTCGATCGCTCGGTCGAGATCACGTGACCGAGCGGGTCAGCCACTCGACGGCAGCCGGCTCATGGTCGGCCCCGACCTCATCCTGACCCACACCTTGACACCCATCTCACACGAGGCGAGAGTTCGCGCATGAGGCAACGGGGATGACGGCGCTCTGGGTGTGGGGAGCCCTCGTCGTCGCCTCGGCCACGCTCGTCGTGATGGGCGTGATGTTCCTCCTCGCCGGCCCGCCCTGGTTGGGCGCTGGCATCCTGGTCCTCACGGCCGTGCTGCTGATCACGAAGCGCAAGCTGGCCATCTGGTACCACCGGTCTTCGGGCACGCTGCCACCTGGCCCCGAGCCCTACCTCGCCTTCCAGCGTGTCCTCGCCGGCGGAGCCGGGGTCGTGATGCTGGTGGTCGCGGCCACGATCGCGATCACGCCCGCCATCGCGCCGGACCGTGTCGGACCCTGGTCCGGACCGACGCCCTGGATCGTGACCTACTGCGTGGGCGCCCTCGCCGCGCTGGTCTTCGTCGTGCTCTACCCCATCGCACCGTCGGCCGGCCGCCGTGACTGGCGCCAAGGCCTCACCCGCGTGCGGGAGGCGCTGCCGTCGGTCCTGATGATGGCTCTCGGTCTGAGCGTGATCCTCGTGACGACCGAGCTGTGGTCGGTGCCACTCGTCGATGGGCTCGTGCGCCGTACCGGCCGGGGCTTGACGCTGCTCGGTCTGCAGGAGCCACGGATCCGGTTCTCGGGTGCGGCGGTGGGACTCGTGCTGGGCCTCGTGGGCTTTCATCGGCACCGGCTGTTCCGCTCGGCGAGCCGCCCCGGACCGATCGACATCCGCCCCGTGGTCATGGCCATGGGACAGAAGCGTGGCGTGCCCTCGCCGGAGAAGGTCGGCGCCGACCTCGCGACGCAGCTGGTCGCCGCGCGCCTGTACCGACCCGCGCCGCAGCCGGGCGATGCCAGTAGCTACGGGTTCATCGAGGTGTTCGAGGGCAAGGACTCGGGCTCCAAACTGCTCTCTGTCCTCGTGCGGATGCTGCTGCCGACCGGACCGCTGGCCGGCTACCAGGTCGAGGTCACGGTGACCGGTGCTGACGCACGCTCCGTCGAGGGGATCGTCGAGGTGCACCGGACCTTCAGTGCTCACGGCGCGACCCGCAGCGTCTCGGCCGGTGGCTGGGACGAGTTCACCGAACGGGCTGCCCACGAGGTCATCGCGTACGTCCTGCCCCGCACGCGCGAAGGCCGGAGGCCACCGTGGTCCCACTGGCAAGGGCGCGAACTACCGAACCAGCTGTTCGGGGACTACCAACGCGCGAAGCGCAGCTACGAGCAGCGTCACTACGACGAGGCACTCGACGCCTTCCTGCGGTGCATCGAAGCGGACCCGAGCAACCCCTACATCCGGTTGAGCCTGGCCGATACCTACGAGAGCCTGGGGCTGCACATCGATTCGCTGGACACGAGGAACCACGTGCGCCAGATGGCCAGGCGCGACGAGTGGCCGGCCCGGATCCAGGCCCACTACCGCCAATGCATCCTGCTGGGGTCGGCTGCCCTGGCGACACAGCTCGCGAAGGAACCCGAGCCGGGCCAGCAACCTTCCAAACGCGACATCGAACGAGCCGCGGTCCAGACGCGCGTCGCGAAGGAGATCTGCAAGCGGGCGGCCCACGTGATCGAGTGCTGCTCGCGGCCAGCTCGAGGTGGGAACGGAGGCGGGAGACCGCCGGCCTTGCCGGAGGGCGTCGCTTTACTACGACACATCGCGACCCGGGCACCACTGCCCGAGGGGACACGACGCGAGTCAGCATCTGGGACGGTTCCGAGCACCACGGCGGCGATCCCGCCGCACGCGGACGTCGCGACCGTGGGACGACAGGACGGAGCGGAGGAGGCGGCCGAGCGGGAGCTGGCGGTCCTGCTGCAGTTCGCAGCCCAGGCGGAGTGCCTGTCGCTGCTCAGCGATCCGGGGTTGGGACCGATCGCGCGGCGGGCGGTACGCATCCCCTTGCCATCGATCGCGATGGTGCTCCTCTGGAGCCAGGTGCACATCCACGGCCTCGACGCGAGCGTCACCGGGCGTTCGGGACCGCGTGCCACGTACGAGCTGGCAGAGCAGCAGGCCGCGCGGCTGGAACCGTGGTTCAACTCCAGCAGCCGTTCCAAGCACGCGGGCGCGGTGGCCAGCATCGACGCGATCCGCACCGCCGAGATCAAGCGTGCGGTGGCGGCGATCCTGCGCTGGCGTCGCAAGGACCGCTCGAAGGACGATCCTCCCGCCCGGTCCTGGTCCGACCACTACAACGCTGCGTGCGTGTACGCCATCTACCACGGGTCGCACGCCAAACCCGGCGGGTCGGCCCCAGACGTGACGATGTCGAGCCCCGAGCCGGGGCGAACCAGCGGCCCAGACCCGAGCGACCCTGACTCGGAGGTCGATGCGGCGCTCGGGTGCGTCATCGACCAGCTCGAGACGGGCGCGCAGGTGGCGGACAGCGGTTTCCTCGCGCGCCGCAGGACCTGGGTGATCAGCGGCGATCCGGACCTGGCCCAGGTACGCGCCACGGAACAGTTCAGAGCCTTCGAAGCCCGCTACCTGCCGTCGGGAGATCAGACACCGCTACGCCCCGACGGCGTGGACAGGTTCGAGGCCTCGATGTACGTCACGGCGATCTTCGAGCGGATGGCGACCCACATGGCGGAGGCATGGGGGCAGGCCGAGAGGAACCTGCGGGCGACCGCATCGGACACCCGCCCGGGCCTCCTGGCTGGTTTCCTGGAGCACGACCTGCGCGCGTGGCACGCGGTCCGCGAGATGGCGATGAACCAACGGCACTGGCAGTCGAGGATGGCCGCCCGCCGCACCGTGGACGCGGCCGCGACGGCGCTGGGTTCGGACGTCGCTGCGGCCCCGGTGGCGCGGCCCGACTTCGCCAGTGATTTCGACTGGCGTGCCCTGCCGCCACACATCGAGCCGAAAGAGGCGGCCACCGGGATGAAGAAGCGGAGCGAGGCGGTGCTGCTCAGCGTCCGTGAAGCCATGTCGCCGTCCTCGGGCTCGCGATCGAGTGACGAGGGCTCGAACGGTCACCCACTGACGGCAGCGGAGGCCCGGGCGGGGTGGGCCGCCATGCGCGACCTGGCCATCGAGCTACAGCGTGTCACGGCCAGCGGACGCGGCCACCGCCTCCACGAGAACGCGGTCGTCGGTCACCTCCGCCGCGTCTTCCGCGGGACGGAGGGAACGGATGCACCGCCGGACTTCGCCGCGACGGGTCCTGGGCCCGCCGGTGATGGCTCCTGAGCAGCCGAGCCACCGTCGCGTCGATCAGGTGACGGGGCGGGCCAGCCACTCGACGGCTTCCTCGAGGTTGCGGACGGGGACCAGCGTCATGCCGTCGAGGTCCATGCCCTCGAGCTCCGCCTCCTGCGAGGCCGGGAACAGCAGCACGTCCGCCCCGG
>SKTG01000159.1 GCA_007118045.1 Nitriliruptoraceae bacterium | reverse complement strand
CGCTCGCTCCGGCGGCCGGAGCGCGCCTCGTCACGGCCACCGCCCCGCTCGCTCCGACGTCCGGAGCGCGCCTCGTCCCGGCCGCCGGAGCGGTCACCGCGACGGCTGGGCTCGTGCGAGCCACCCCGTCCCTCGCGTGAGCGACCGCTCTTGGGATGCCCGTCCGATGCCGCTTCGCGCTTGCGCCGCCCCTCCGACGCCGTGGTCTTCTTCGACAGGTGGTCCCACGGGCGCTCGTCGGGCAGGTCGAACCACTCGGCGAGCTGCGGCGAGGTGGAGAACACCGCCTCGACCGCCGTGTCGGTGGCGCCGACCGCCTTGCGGATGACGTTCAGCCGATCGACCTCGTTGAACTCCGCGAAGGTGATCGCGGCGCCCGCCTCGCCGGCTCGCGCCGTGCGCCCGATGCGGTGCAGGTACATCTTCTCGTCGTCGGGACAGTCGTAGTTGACGACGTGGGTGACGCCGGAGACGTCGAGCCCCCGCGCCGCGACCTCCGTGCAGACGAGGACGGTCGCCTTGCCGGCGCGGAACCGGTCGAGGTTCTTCTCGCGCGTGGACTGCCGCAGATCGCCGTGGATCGGGATCGCGGGGATCGTGAGCTCCTCCAGGTCGTTGACCAGCCGATCCGCCATGTGCTTGGTCCGGACGAAGACGTAGACCCCACCACGGTCGCGGGACTGCAGGATGCGTGCGAGCAGCCGCGGCTTGTCCATGCGGTGCACCTGGAAGAAGAACTGCGTGACCTCCGGCGCGGTGTTCTTCTGCTCGTGATCCGCACGCGTGAACGTCGGGTGGTCCATGTAGCGGCGGGCGAGCTTGACGATCGCCGTCGGCATGGTGGCCGAGAACAGCATCGTGTGGCGGTCCTCGCCGCTGCACGCCTCGACGAGCCGCTCGACGTCGGGCAGGAAGCCCATGTCGAGCATCTCGTCGGCCTCGTCGAGCACGAGCTGCGTGACCTGGGAGAGGTCGAGGACGCCGCGGTTGAGCAGGTCGAGCAGCCGGCCCGGCGTCCCGACCACCACCTGCGTCCCGGTGGTCAGGGCGTCGATCTGCTCGTCGTAGCCGACACCGCCGTACACGCTGATGGTCGTGAGACCGAGCGCGCCACCGATCTGTAGGTCGGCGTGGACCTGCAGGCACAGCTCGCGGGTCGGCACGATCACCAGGGCCTGCGTGGCCCGCTTCGAGGCGTCGATGCGCTGCAGCAGCGGCAGGCCGAACGCCAGGGTCTTGCCGGTCCCCGTGCGGGCCTGACCGATCAGGTCGTGGCCGTCGAGCGCGAGCGGGAGGGTCAACTCCTGGATCGGGAAGGGATGGGTGATGCCGGTCTCGCCCAGTGCTTCGCACAGGCTGGGGTCGACACCGAGGTCGCTGAAGGTCTTGGTCACGTGGATCTCTCGTCCGGGCGATCCCCGGCGAGGAGTGGTGACGCCTGGCGATCGCAGCTGTCTGTGGTCACCCACGAGCGTCGGCTCGTCGGTGACGGGGGTGGGCTCGGCCACCTGCCGGTCGGTCCGGCGCTGGCATGCGGGTCGTCACCGGCGACCTCGCCGCGAGACTTCGTCGACGGCTCGGTCGCCCGTCGAGGCGTGCAGCGGCGAGCGGGCGTGAACGACACGGCGGTCGCGGCGCGTGGGAACCCCGCGCAACGCCCGCAGCGTACCGGACCCGGCCCCGGATCCCCGGGAACGGCCAGCCGACCACGGCCGCGCACCGAACCGGCTGCGTGGCGAGGGACTAGCGTCGGAGCGGCCGACGACGCGCCCGCCGAGCCGGTCCGGACCGATCGGCGGAGCGACCCAGGAGGAGGGCCAGGTGCTCGATCCGCACGAACGCGCGGAGCAGCTGGTCCTGCGCTACCTCGACCACGTGCGCACGCACGAACCGGTCGAATCGACGCGCCTGGGGCTGATGGAGCGCGACGGGGAGCTGCCCGACCTCGCGCCCGACGCGCTCGCCCGGCGCAGCCGTGACCTGAGCGTGCTCTCCGCGGAGGTCGACGCGGCGCTCCGCGGCATGCCCGTGGGTGGCGTCGGTGACGCCCGCGAGGCCCGCGCCGACCTGGAGCTGCTGGCCCAGGAGCTCGAGTACCGCAGGTTCCGGCTCGACGTGCGGCCACGCTTCGTGCTCGACCCCCTGGCGGCGTTGGAGACGATCGCGGCGGGTGTCCACGAGCTGCTGCGTTTCGCGGGCGACGACCGCGGGGAACGCTGCCGGCGCGTCGAGGCGGCCGCCAAGCGGGCGCGCCGTGTCCCGGTCCTGCTCGAGCAGGCGGGACGGCTGCTCGCCTCCGCCCCGGCGCCTCACCTCGACGTCGCGTTGCAGCGCCTCCCCGGGCTGATCGAGCTGGTGCGCGACGAGCTCCCCCGCCGCGCGGAGGCGCTCGGCGTCGACGTCTCGCCGACGCGGGATGCGGGGGAGGTGGCCGCTGAGGGGCTGGAGGCCTACGGGGCGTTGCTCGACGAGCTCTCCGACGAGCCGGCCGCCGACTGGCGGCTCGGTCCGGAGCAGCACGCGATCACGCTCCGCGCGGCTCTGGGGACCGCCATGAGCCCTGGCCAGATCGAGGACCGGGCCAGGACCTGGATCCGGCAGGTCCAGACGGAGATGGCCGAGCTGTCGGCCGCCACCTGGGCGCGTCGCTTCCCCGGCGAGCCGGTGCCGGCCGACGCGACCGAGCGCATCCGCAGGACCCTGGCCGCCGTCGCAGACACCGCCGTACCCCGCCACCAGTTGGTGGACGAGGCACGCACCGCGGTCGACGAGGCCCGTGCCTTCGCCGCGGCGACGGGGCTGACCGACGTCCCGCCGGCCGAGCGCCTGACGGTGACGGAGGTGCCGCCCTACCTGCGCGGCATCGCGGTCGCGTTCATCACCCAGGCGCCGCCGCTGCGTCCCGACGCCGGCTGCACCTACTACCTCTCCCCGGTGCCGGAGCGCTGGACCGACGCCCAGGCCGCCTCCTTCCTGCGCGAGTACAACCCGGCGCAGTTGCGGTCGCTCGCGATCCACGAGGGCTACCCGGGCCACTTCGTGCAACTCGAGCACGCCTCGCAGCACCCCCGACTCGCGCGCCGTCTGCTCACGCGACCGGCCTTCGCCGAGGGCTGGGCGGTCTACATCGAGCGTGAGGTGATGGCCGCCGGGTTCGGCGACGGTGACACCTCGGCGGTCACCGGAGACGACTACCGCATCACCCAGCGCAAGCTGGAGCTGCGGATCGCGACGAACGCCCTGCTCGACGTGGGGCTCCACGCCGGCGCCCTCGCGGACGGCGACGCGCTCGACCTGCTCACGTGCACCGCGTACCAGGAGCGTGCGGAGGCCGAGGGCAAGCTGCTGCGCGCGAAGGTCACCTCCGGCCAGCTGTGTAGCTACTTCGTCGGCGGCGAGGAGGTCTCCGACCTGCGCTACGCGGTGGAACGCGCCGAAGGGTCCGCCTTCGACGTGCGTGCCTTCCACCAACGCGTGCTCTCCGAGGGCACGCCGACGGTGGGCGTGGTCGCCGACGCGCTCGCGGACGATGCCCCCGCGTTGCGCCCGTTCGCGGTCAGCGCTTAGGGCCGCGGTCGTCGGCCGCGTTCTGCCAGCGCCATGGCCTCGGAGGGGGTCAGCGCGCGGTGGGGCGCGGGCGCGTCGATCGCGCTCGGGTCGACCCGGACCGGCGGCCGTGGCGTCGGACGCGGATGCGCGGTCACCGCTCGTCCCGCGACCGAACGTGGGTGGTGAGCCACGGAAGGTGGAAGGACCCTGGCCGAGAACGACCCGGGCGCGGTAGCGTTCCCCTCCGGGTCCGTTCCCCCACCTCGACGCCAGCCTCCGAGCAACCGCGCCGTCAGGCGACGCCAGCGAGGACGGGACGGACTCGGGGCCACGAGCACCTCTCTGGCGACGCGTTTGGGGACGCGGATCCGGGACGGTCGCTCGAGGGTAGGGGGACGGCGACGGCGTGACGAGGCTGGGGGCCACGACGGTGGATCAGGTCGACATCGGGGAACGACCGACGGTGACGCCGACCGATCGCGAGCTGGAGCGCGCGATCGCCTCGGTGCCGGGGGTGGAGCACGCGAGCGTCCTGCGCGACGCGGGGCACAACCGGCTCCGCCTGCGGCTGATCCCCGGCGAGGACGCGACGCTGGTCTCGTGGTCCGTCGCCGCGACGCTGCGGGAACGCTTCGGCATCGCGTTGGACCCGGGCTCGATCCGTCGCCTCGACCGGGTCGAGCCGACCCAGGAGCCCTTCGAGGTGGTCAACCCGGGCCAGCGGCGACGGGCGGCGGCTCGTGCCGTCGCTGCGCTCGAGCGCGGTCCACGCGAGGACGGGACGGTCCCTGGCCGTCCAGGCGGCACCGAGGGGGACCGGGCGCGGACGGTCACCGTCCTCGACCCCGCCCGGGCGTCCGGCCCTCGCGTCGCGGACGAGGAGCCGGTCGTCGGGGAGGCGGGGTTCGAGACGACCGTGCTGGCGGTCCGCGGCAGCTCGGAGCGCGGCGCGCCGAGGCGGGTGGCCGTGCGCCACATCGGGGCACGGCGCGGTCCGCGGCAGGTCCAGGTGGTGGTGACGCTCGAGCACCTGGGGCGCCTCGGCCAGGGCGCAGCCACCAACGTCCCGACCGCTCGCGGGCGCTACCGCGCGGTCGCCGAGGCGACGGCGTCGGCCGTCTCCCAGCTCAGCGCCGACGGTCTGCTGGTCGGTGTCGACCGTGTCGGGGTGCGCGCGGCAGGTGACCCGGCGACGGCCACGGTCGTGCTCTCGCTGCTGTCACGGCACGGCGAGGAGACCCTGGTCGGTTCCGCCCTCGTACGCGACGACACGGACGAGGCCGTGATGCGTGCCACCCTCGACGCGCTCAACCGGCGGGTGGCCGAGCTGCTGCCCGGGCCCGTGGTCCTGGGCTGAGCGCCGTTCACCGCCCGGCGTAGAGGGCGATCGCGACGGCGGTCGCGAGGTTGAGGCTGGAGACGCCGGCGCGCATCGGGATGGCCACCCGCCCGTCGGCCCGGTCGAGCGAGCCGGCAGACAGCCCACCCCGCTCGGTGCCGACGAGCAGCACGGCGTCCGCGGGCAGCCCGCGGCCGGCCAGCGGCTCACCCGTCGTGTCGAGCGCCAGGACCGGCCGCTGCGTGGCGGGCAGGTCGTGG
>SKTG01000402.1 GCA_007118045.1 Nitriliruptoraceae bacterium | reverse complement strand
GGGTGGCCGCGGTGCTGCGCGAGGCGGGCATGCCACGCATGATCCGGGAGCGCTGGCCCCTGCTGACCGTCGGTGAGCGGGTCGCCTGGGTCCCCGGGCTCGGCGTGGACGCGGAGCTGGCGGCCGCCGGTCGGTCCCGGCCCGGTGTGGCGGTCTCGGTCCGCGGCGCCCGGGGCTAGGCTCCGCGCGCCCGCCCGTACCCCCGAGTCGTCCCGCGGAGGATCCGCATGCCGGAGCGCTCACCGGACGGTGATCACCGGTTCGACCTGATCCCCGAGGTGTACCGCGACGCGGTCGAGTCGGTCCTGATCCCGGCGGCCGACATCGAACGCAAGCTCGACGAGATGGCCGCGCAGGTCGACGCCGACTACGCCGATCGCGAGCTGCTGCTCGTCGGGGTGCTCAAGGGGGCCATCTTCGTGATGGCCGACCTGACGCGTCGGTTGACGGTCAGCTCCGCGATGGACTTCATGGCGGTGTCCTCCTACGGCTCCTCCACCACCTCGTCGGGCGTGGTCCGCATCCTCAAGGACCTCGACACGGAGATCGAGGGCCGGGACGTGCTGATCGTGGAGGACATCGTCGACTCCGGGTTGACGCTCGACTACCTGATCAAGAACCTGCGCTCGCGTCGTCCCGCCTCCGTCGAGGTGCTGGCGCTGCTCACCAAGCCGTCACGCCGCGAGGTCGAGCTGCCGATCGCCTACGTCGGGTTCGAGGTCCCGGACGTGTTCGTGGTCGGGTACGGGCTCGACTTCGACGAGGACTACCGGGGCCTGCGCGACGTGGTGACCCTCAAGCACGAGGTCTACGGCGGCTGACCGTGGTGGGGACGGTCGGCCCGCCCCGGGGCGTCCGGGGGTGGCGAACCGGGCCGGTGGTAGCATCGAAGCCCGAGAGCTGCCGTGTCCGTGGGGCGTTCACGTGCTCCGGTCGCACGGGGAGCGCTCGCCGTGGACCGGCGCCCCCGCCGCTCGGCAGCCACTCGGCTCCTCGTGACGAGAAGTGGAGACACCGTGGCAAGCCAGAAGCAAGCGCCGAACGACCCCAAGAGTGCCGGGCAGCGGCTGCTCCGCGGTCCCCTGCCGTGGATCATCGTGCTGGCCGCCTCGCTGTGGTTGGGCTTCAGCTTCATCTCCGCCGCCTCGGCCCCGACCGAGCTGACCTGGACGCAGTTCCAGACCGCGGTGGAGAACGGGGAGCTGCAGGGTCAGGACGTCGAGGTCACCCAGATCGGCAACCGGTCGGAGACGATCGAGGGCGAGCGCAGCACCGGGACCGGCACCGCCACGTTCACGACCACCTACAACCCGGAGATCAACGGCGACCAGCTCCGCGAGTACATCGACCAGGGGTTGATCGCCGACGTCGAGTTCGACGCGGAGCAGACGGGTGCGGTGGTCCAGATCCTGGCCACCGTGATCCCCTTCATCCTGATCCTCGGGATCTTCTTCCTGCTGATGCAGAACATGCAGGGGGGCGGTGGCAAGGTCATGCAGTTCGGCAAGTCCAAGGCCAAGATGGTCTCCAAGGACGCGCCGAAGGTGACCTTCTCCGACGTCGCCGGCGCTGAGTCCGCCGTCGACGAGCTGCGTGAGATCAAGGAGTTCCTCGAGAACCCGCAGAAGTTCCAGGCCATGGGCGCCAAGATCCCCAAGGGCGTGCTGCTGTTCGGTCCTCCCGGGACGGGCAAGACCCTGCTGGCCCGTGCGGTCGCCGGCGAGGCGGGGGTGCCCTTCTTCTCCATCTCCGGGTCGGACTTCGTGGAGATGTTCGTCGGCGTCGGTGCCTCGCGGGTGCGCGACCTGTTCGAGCAGGCCAAGGCCAACGCCCCGGCCATCATCTTCATGGACGAGATCGACGCGGTCGGCCGTCACCGCGGGGCCGGCATGGGCGGCGGTCACGACGAGCGTGAGCAGACGCTCAACCAGCTGCTGGTCGAGATGGACGGCTTCGACACCCGCACCGCGGTGATCCTGATCGCCGCCACCAACCGACCGGACATCCTCGACCCGGCGCTGCTGCGGCCGGGCCGCTTCGACCGCCAGATCGTGGTGGACCGTCCCGACCTGGTCGGGCGCGAGTTCATCCTCGAGGTCCATGCCAAGGGCAAGCCGCTCGCCGACGACGTCGACCTCTCGGTCCTCGCCCGCTCCACGCCCGGGTTCACCGGTGCCGACCTGGCCAACCTCGTCAACGAGGCCGCGCTGCTCTCCGCGCGGCAGGGCAAGGCGGAGATCGGGATGACCGAGCTCCAGGAGTCGATCGAGCGCGTCATCGCGGGGCCGGAACGCAAGACCCGGCTGATGGGCGAGGACGAGAAGCGCACCGTCGCCTACCACGAGGCGGGTCACGCGATCGTCGGCCACGCGCTGCCGAACGCCGACCCGGTGCACAAGATCACCATCATCCCGCGCGGCCAGGCGCTGGGCTTCACGATGCAGCTGCCGACGGAGGACAAGTACCTCATCTCCCGCAGCGCGCTGATCGACCGTCTCGCCGTCATGATGGGAGGTCGCGTCGCCGAGGAGCTCAAGATCGGAGACATCACCACGGGTGCCGGTGACGACATCAGCAAGGCCACCGCGACGGCCAAGGAGATGGTCACCCAGTACGGCATGTCCTCGACGCTCGGGCCCATCACGCTCGGGCAGAAGGAGTCCCAGCCGTTCCTCGGCAAGGAGTTCGGTCACTCCCAGGACTACTCGGGTCAGGTGGCCTACCAGATCGACCTCGAGGTCCGTGCCCTGCTCGACGAGGCGCACGACGAGGCGCTCGAGGTCCTCGTGGAGAACGACCACGTGCTGGAGGACCTCGCCCAGAAGCTCCTGGAGGTCGAGACCGTCGACGGGGAGTTGCTCGCGCAGGTGTTCGACCCCGTCAACGTCCGCCCCAACCGGGCGCTGGTGGCGCCGGAGGCGGAGGATCCGGGCGTGGTGATCGAGAAGCTGCGGCGGCAGACCGTCGGCGCGAACGGCCACGGCAACGGCCACGGCAACGGGCAGGGCAGCGGGCGTGCCGGTGAGGACGAGGGCTCGTCCACCGGCGGCTCCGCGCCGAAGCACGCCTGAGCGGCGCCGGTGCCGACCGTTCACCGAGACGTCGCCGGAGGGTTCCGTGACCGTCCATCCGCTCCCGCCCGTTCCCGGTGCCGTCCATGAGGACGCGTCCATGGACGAGCACGACGAGCCCGAGGCCCACGCGCTCGGGGTCGAGGCCGCCCGTCGACGGGTGCAGCACGTGACCGGCGTCGAGCCGTCGAGCAGCTTCGACCACGAGAAGATCGAACGCGCCGTGCGGCTGCTGTTCGAGGCCATCGGCGAGGACCCGGACCGACCGGGGATCGCCGACACCCCGGCCCGTGTGGCGCGTGAGTACGACGAGATCTTCGCCGGTCTGCTCGTCGACCCCGTCGACGTCCTCTCGGTCAGCTTCGAGGAGGCCTACGACGAGATCGTGATGATGCGTGACATCGAGTTCCACTCGATGTGCGAGCACCACCTGGTGCCCTTCACGGGTCGTGCGCACGTCGCCTACCTGCCGGGGCCGGCGGGCAGGGTGACGGGCCTGTCCAAGCTGGCGCGCCTGGTGGACGTCTGCGCGAAGCGACCGGGCCTGCAGGAGCGCATGACCGCGATGATCGCCGACTCGCTGGAGACCGCGCTCGAGCCCCGGGGCGTGATGGTCGTCGTCGAGGCGCGGCACTTCTGCATGGAGATGCGCGGGATCCGCAAGGCGGGGGCGGAGACGGTCACCTCGACCGTGCGTGGCCGGTTCCGGGACGATCCGAAGACCCGGACCGAGGCGCTGACGCTGCTGCGCAGCTGACAGCGGAGAGAGCGGGGCCGCCCACGTCGACCACACCGAGCACGCCGATCCCGTCCGCGCCGGTCACCGGCGCGAGACCGTTCGTCCGCGTCCTCGACGCCGGCCTCGTGACGGCCGGTGGTCCCGCCCGTCTGGTGCTCAGCGGGGTCGAGGAGGCGCCCGGCCTCGCCCAGGCCGTGGCGGCCGCTCACGGTCACGCGCGGTTCGTCGAGGGTCGGCTGGAGGTCACGGCGGCCCCGGAGCGCCTGATCCACGCCGCGGGACGCGTCGGTGGCGCTCCCGCAGCCGCCGCCATGCGCGCCGCCGTGCTCCCCGCCGTCGCGGCCTGGCTCGCCCCGCCACCGGACCTGGTCACGCCGGCCGGACGGTTGCCGACCGCGAGCCGTCCCACGGTCATGGGTGTCCTCAACGTCACGCCGGACTCGTTCTCCGACGGCGGGGTGGCCATCGGAGCGGAGGACCACCCGCGTACGGCGCTCGAGGCCGGCGCGGCGCTGTTCGAGGCCGGTGCGGACCTCGTCGACGTCGGTGGTGAGTCGACCCGGCCCGGGGCGGCGCCGGTCGACGAGGCCGAGGAACTGCGCCGGGTGCTACCGGTGGTCGAAGGTCTCGCGGCGGCCGGCGGCATCGTGTCGATCGACACCACGAAGGCCGCGGTCGCCCGGGCAGCCGTGGCGGCCGGAGCGGCGATCGTCAACGACGTCTCCGCCGGGCGGGACGACCCGGCGCTGCTCCCCACCGTGGCCGAGCTCGAGGTGCCCTACGTGCTGATGCACCGGCAGGGCACGCCGCGCACGATGCAGCAGGACCCGACCTACGTCGACGTCGTCGGCGAGGTCTTCGACGAGCTCGCCGACGGGCTCGCCGCCCTCGAGTCCGCGGGCATGGCCCGGGACCGCGTGGTGATCGATCCCGGCATCGGCTTCGGCAAGACCCTCCAGCACAACCTCGCGCTGCTGCGGCACCTGCGGGGGTTCACGTCGCTGGGACGCCCGGTGCTCCTCGGCACCTCGCGCAAGAGCTTCCTCGGCCGGCTCACCGGCGTGGACGAGGCCGAACGCCGCCTCGAGGGCTCACTGGCGACCGCCGTCCTGGGCGTCGAGGCCGGAGCGAGCCTGCTGCGGGTGCACGACGTCCTGGCCACCGTGCGTGCCGTGGTCGTCGCGCACGCCGTGAGGACGGGGGAGGAGGGGCCGTGGACCGCATCACCCTGAGCGGCATCGAGGTGTTCGGCCGCCACGGCGTGCTGCCGCACGAGCGCGAGCACGGCCAACGCTTCGTCGTCGACGTCGTGCTCGAGGTCGACCTGGCGGCGGCCGCGGGCTCGGATCGCCTG
>SKTG01000324.1 GCA_007118045.1 Nitriliruptoraceae bacterium | reverse complement strand
CGAGCCGGCGCGCCCCCCGACCGAGCCGGCTGGTCGTGGGCGGCACGCCGGTCAGCACCACGTCGCCCTGGCGCAGCAGCCCGGCGAGACGGCCGATGACTCCGGTCACCGCCGTGACCTGCACACCCTCGGGCATCCCCGCGCCGACGAGTCGTGGCCGGAGCTGCTCGGCCTCGACGTCGCTGACCACGAGCAGCTCCACCTCGGCCTGGCGGGCCATGCTGACGGCCACCTCGAACGCGAGCTCCGTGCCCCGCTCCGCACCCGGGTGGGTGTCCTCCTCCGTCACCACCACGACGATCCGCCGCGTGGCCTCGTCGTCGCCCGGGCGGCACACCAGGACCGGGACGGGGCTCTGCGCGACGCACTGGTCGATCACGCTGCCGAACAGACCCTCGCGCGCGTTGGCGTAGCCCTTCCACCCCATGACCAGGCACGTCCCGGACTGCTCGACGACGGTGTGCAGCACCCCGCCGGCCGTGGTGGAGTCGATCCGCACCGTGGTGGTCACCTCGGAGCCCTCGCCGAGTGCCACCTTCTCGGCGGTGCGCGCCAGGTCCCGGTGTGCCTTGAGCTGATCCGGGCGGGCGTCGAAGGGCAGCACGTTGACGGCCACGACGGCACCGGAGTCCTGAGCCGCGACCTGCGCGGCGACCTGGACCAACGGACCGACGCTACGCGGGTTGGAGACCGGCACGACCACCCGCGTCCCGAGCGGCGCCTCCCAGCGCTCGGGAGGCGCGATCTGCGGGGCGTAGCGGTCGCCGGTCAGCCCCGCGATCAACGCGGTCGCGAGGATCACCAGCACGACCGCGTTGACCTCCTCGACGCCGATGAGGCCGAGCTCGTCCGCGATGACGACCGCGGCGAGGGCTCCAGCGGCCTGTCCGACCGAGAGCGAGAACATCAGGCCGCGCTCGGGTGCAGTGACGGCCATCAAGCGGCCGGCGCTCTCCGAGGCCAGCCACTTCGCACCCACCTCGGCGGCCACGAACGCCGCCCCGAGGAGGAGCACGCGCGGGTCGGTGAACAGCGCGACCGGATCCAGGATCATCCCGGTCGAGATCAGGAACGCGGGGATGAACACGCTCTGCCCGAGCACCCGGACCCGGTCGGCGATGATGGTGCCCGCGGGAACGAACGGGTTGAACGCGAGCCCCGCCAGGAAGGCCCCGACGATCGGTTCGATGCCGATCGCTCCGGCGACCACCGCGGCGACGCCCATGCCGGACAGCAGGTAGGTCAGGCGCACCTGGCGTTCCTGCCCGAGGCCCTTGAAGAACCAACGCGTGAAGCGCGGGACGGCGATCAACAGCACGACGAGGTAGCCGAGCAGGCCGACGACGAACACGCCCCAGTAGGTCGCGTCGGTGTCGCCCTCGGCGGCCGCGACCGCGATCGCCAGGATCAGCAGCGCCGCCGTGGTGCACAGCAGCGTCGCGCCGAGCGTGGCCGTGACCGCCCGGTTGCGCATCAGGTCGAACTGCACCACCGAGGGGTAGCTCAGCAGGGTGTGGCTGGTGAACGCCGACGCGACGATGACGGCCGCGAGCCAACCGAGCCCGAGCAGCAGCGCGACGGCGGTGACGATCACCATCGGGAACAGCGTCGTGACCACCCCGAACAGCACGGACTCGCGACGACGCTTGCGCAGCCCGTCGACGTCGAGGTCGAGTCCGGCCTGGAACATCAGGTAGAGCAGCCCGATGTAGCCGATCGTCTCGATGAAGGTGTTCTGGTCGAGCACTCCCGTCACGTTCGGCCCGATCACCATCCCGGCGACGACCAGACCGACCAGCGCCGGCAGGCGCAGCCGTTCGGCCACGATCGGACCCAGCAGCACGAGCAGGAACAGCACCGCGAAGACGGCACCGGGGTCGCTCAGCGGCAGCAGATCTTCCAGCGGGTCACCTCGTCATCCGGCCGGATCGGAGCGGTCGGGCACCGCCGGGACCTTCGCGACCAGCCCGAGCACGGTCACGCCGAGAGGTAGCACGAGCAACAGCAACAGCACCTGCACGTAGCTGCCGGTCAGATCCTGACCGACCGACAACGCGAGGGGACCGAACGCGGTCGAGGCGACGCTGATCGCGGTGACCACGCCACGGATCGACCCGATGTTGGCCAGGCCGAACAGCTTCGGGAACGAGGCGGCCTCCAGGGCGCGTGCGGCGGAACCGGCGGCGCCGACCACCATCCCGTAGGTCACCGCGAGCAGGCCCGGGGCCACGAGCGGCACCATGATCATGGCGGCGGCCAGCATGGCCATCGAGGTGGCCAGGACCCAGCGGGAGGCGAACCGGTCCACCATTGAGCCGACCAGCAGCGTGGTGGTCAGGGCCGCGATCGTCTGCGGGACGAAGTTGGCGGCCGCCTCCACCGGGGTCAACCCCTGCTCGCCGAGCAGGTCGATCTGGTGGAACGCGAGCCCGGTCCCGATCATCCCGGTGGCGCTCACTCCACCCGCCACCGCCCAGAACATCGGGGTGCGCATGGCCTGCCGCCGCGTGAAGGAGACCGCCGCCGCCTCGGCGTCGGCCGCCGCCGCGGCCTCCGCGTCCAGCGGCGCATCCCCGTCCGGTCGTTGACCGACGTCGCGCGGCCGGTCGATCAGGCCACGGACGGCGATCGGGAGCACGATCAGCCACACCGCGGCTGCCAGTATCAGCCAGGCGCCACGCCACCCGGCGAACGGGATCGCCACCGCCTGGGAGAACACGGGTATCAACGACAGCAGCGCGGAACCCAACGCCGTCGTCACCCCGATGGCGAGGCCGCGCCGACGGTTGAACCACGGCGCGACCGCCGTGGTGGCGACCAGGGTGAGCGCCCCCTGACCGAACAGGCGGATGCCCGTGAACGCGATCACCAGCGTCACGAGGCCGATCACCCCCGACATCGCGGCCAGGGCGACCCCGAACACCCCGCCGACCAGGGCCATCGCCACCCGGGCACCCCGGTCGTCGATCACCCGCCCGAGCCGGGGCAGCGCGAACGAGCCCACCAGCGTGCCGATGAGGTACGCGGTGGAGACCTGCGACCGGGTCAGATCGAGACTGGCCATCATCGGGTCGACGAACACGCTGACGCCCGGGGTCTGTCCCGGCCCGGTCATCCCGAGGGCCACGGCAGACAACAGCACGATGCGCCACCCGGAGAACCGGGTCGAGCGTCGGGGTGGCTGCGGCGAGGGCAGCAGGGAGGTGAACACCGTCAGCTGAGGATCAGCGTGTCGAGGGCGAGCTCGGGGTGGTCGCGGGCGATCCGCTCGGCGACGTACCGGCTGCGGAAGAGCGCCAGCGGCGCCCCGTTCTCCCGCCGGTACACCTCGACGTCGCGCATCGCGTCCAACGTGTCCGCCCCCGCCTCGTCCGTGGCGCGGGCGACCTCGAACCGGGTGCCCTCGAGCCGCACCGGTGAGCCGAACTCGTGCTCCATGCGCCACACGGCCACGTCGAACTGCAGCTGACCGACCGCGGCCCAGATCGGCGCCTGGTCGCCGAGGTCGTCGTGGCGCAGGACCTGGACCACCCCCTCCTCGTCGAGCTGCTGTACCCCCCGTCGGAACTGTTTGACCCGGCTGCGGTCGGCGGGGTGCGCCGTGGCGAAGTGCTCGGGCGTGAACGTCGGGATCGGTGGGAACTCGACCGGCGAGGAGGCGTCGTGGAGCGTGTCGCCGGCCCGCAGATCGGTCGCGTTCACCAGCCCGATGACGTCCCCGGGGAACGCCTCCTCGACCGTCTCCCGGTCACGCCCGAAGACCGCGTGGGCGTACTTGGCCGCCACCGAGCGCCCCGTCCGCGCGTTGACCAGGGTCGCGCCGCGCTCGAACCGGCCGGAGCAGATACGCACGAAGGCCAGCCGGTCACGGTGCCGAGGGTCGAGGTTGGCCTGGACCTTGAAGACCAGACCGCTGACGGGCGCGTCGACCTCACGGTCGAGCCCGTGCACGTCCGGCCGCGCCGACGGCGCGGGAGCGAGCTCGACGACGGCGTCGAGCAGCAGCCGGACGCCGAAGTTGGACAGCGCGGACCCGAAGAACACCGGGGTCGCCTCGGCCGCGAGGAAGGCGTCCACGTCGACGTCGGCGCCGATCGCGTCGAGCAGCTCGACCTCCTCGCGCACGTCGTCGGCCATCTCCTCGACGCTGCCCGCGTCCTCCTGCGCCACCCTGGCGCCACCCGGCGTGTTGGCCGTGTAGCGGAAGCTGCGTCCCGAACGGCGATCGACGACGCCCTCGAAGCGGCCCGCCGGCTTGATCGGCCAGGTCACGGGCTGACCGACGATGCCGAGCTTGGCCTCGAGGTCGTCGAGGATCTCCAACGGCTCCGGCGTCGGCCGGTCCATCTTGTTGACGAAGGTGATGATCGGCGTACCGCGGGCCTTGCACACGGCGTAGAGCTTCTCCGTCTGCGGCTCGACCCCCCTGGCGGCGTCGATGACCATGACCGCGGCGTCGACCCCGGAGAGCACCCGGTAGGTGTCCTCGGAGAAGTCGCGGTGACCGGGGGTGTCCAGCAGGTTCAGCACGACGCCGTCGTGTTCGAACCGGGCCACGGCCGAGGTGACCGAGATGCCACGCTTCTGCTCGAGCTCGAGCCAGTCCGACGTCGTCGAGCGGTCGGCCTTGCGGCTCTGCACGGCGCCGGCCTGCTGGATCGCGCCGGAGTAGAGCAGGAACTTCTCGGTCAGCGTCGTCTTGCCGGCATCCGGGTGCGAGATGATCGCGAACGTCCGGCGGCGGGCCGCTTGCGCGGTCACGTCGGACATGGAGGCTCCTTCGCGGGAGAGTCGCCTCCGGTCCGGGAAGGGACCGTGACCCACGGGGCGGCCGGCTGTGACGAGCTCACCCGCGGACGGTGAGCCGGCGAGGCCTCCAGGGAGGGCGGAGACGGCCGGCCGGGACGGGACCGACGCGACGATGCCGCCCGAGCGGGCGGCGACGACCGAGCGTAGCGCAGGTGCGCGCCCGGTGGCCTGTCGCGCGGGCCGTCCACTCGGCCGCCTACGGCTGGCGCTGCCTCGCCGCGAAGAGGGCGCCGGCGGCGACGACCAGCGCGACCGCACCCAGCGTGAGCGCGACCAGGGTCATCGCGTCGAGCCCACCGTCGCTCGTCGCGGCCGCGAGCTCGCCGTCCGGTCCCGTCTCCTCCGCCGTCGGGGCGTCGTCCCCGTTCGCGGCGTCCTCGTCGCGCTCGGCGCCCTCGCCGAGGTCGTCCGCGTCACCGTCGACACCGGCGTCCGCTTCACCTTCGGCGCCCTCGTCGCCGTCGACGCCGGCGCCCTCATCGCCGTCGCCGACCAGGGCCTCGTCGTCCCCGGCGGCGTCGTCGGTCCCCTCGTCATCGGCGCCCTCGTCGTGGTCGTGCCCGTGGTCGGACCCCTCGTCCTCGTCACCATGGCTGTGCCCGTGGTCGTCGTCTCCGGCGACGAGGTCCAGGTACGGCGCCGGCGTCGCGAGCTCGCCCCACGACTCCCCCGCCTCCTCGTCCGGCACCTCGGTCCAGCGGTACTCACCCTCCACGCAGGTCTGGACCGTGGGGAAGTACAGGCGCTCCCCCTCGGCGTCGGGGGTGACGAGGCGAAGACCGAAGGACGCGAACTCGTGGTCGGCGAGCTCGTTGCCTGCATCGGCCTCCCAGCGGACCCGGTCGTCCTCGACGCTGGTCGACCATCCTGGCATCTGCCGAGGTGTCACGCTCTCCACGCCCTCGGGCAGGCCGACCTCGACCTCGGTCGTGGGGCTGCCGTCGCACCCGTGGTCGATGGTGAAGCCGGTCGCCACGCGGCCGCCGGCCGGGGCCGTGTCGGGGTCGGCGGTGACGTGGGCCGCGGCCGGGGCAGCCAGCAGCGCCACGACCGCGAGGGTCAGGGCCGCGGTGATCGTCGCTCGTCGCATCCGGTGTCCTCGAGGTCGGGCCACCCGCGCTGCGGACGCACGGGGCTCGATCGTCCGTCGGGGTGGGCTCAGATCCGGCCCCGGTGGTCTCCCGCAGGCCGCGCCCCGGTGGTCTGCTGGCGACGCTGATCGGTTCCCGACCCCGGCTCGGGCCGGGCCCCTCCGTCCGGTGAGCGCACGTCGCCGGTCATCGCGGGCGCCGACGGTGCCCGACCGCGCCGCCGCCGATGCCCCACGTGTGGCTCGCTCACACACCCACGCCGGTGATCAGCACGACCGCCGCCAACGTCCACACGTACACGGCGAACACCCGGAAACGGGCCGACTCGAGCAGCCGCAGCACGGCCCAGAGCGCCGCCGTGCCGACCGCGGCGGCGACGCCGAACCCGACGGCCATCGCCCCCCAGCTGATCGCGCCGAGGTCCCCGTCGAGCCACACCTGGAGCGCCTGGACCCCGGTCGCGGCCAGGATCGTCGGGATGGCGATGTAGAAGGAGTACCGGGCCGCGAGCCGGCGCTGCATGCCGAGCAGCAGCGCCATGAAGATGGTGGTCCCGCTGCGGGAGATGCCGGGGGCCAGGGCGACCGCCTGCGCGACCCCGATCAGCACGGCGACCGTCACGCTGACGTCGGAGGGTCCGCGCCAGGCGAAACGCAGCCGACGTCCGGAACGCACGGCGGTCATCGCGTCGGTCCACCACAGCATGCCGCCGGTGGCGATCAGCGCGAGGGCGACCAGGGTCGGCGAGCCGAAGACCTCACCGAGCAGGTCCTGGAACAGCAGTCCGAGCACCCCGGTGACCGCCACGGACAGCAGCATCAGGAGCACCAGGCGCGTGTCCGTGGCCGCGGCCAGCCGGGTCCCGACGCCGCCCGAGGTGGCCCGGAGCCGCCCGCTGCCGAGGTCGTCGCGGACCCCGGCGGCGAGTTCCTTGAGCCCGTCGCCCATCACGATCACGACGGAGACGAGGGTGCCGACGTGGACGACCAGGTCGAACAGGATCAGCTCGGGGCTGTCGGACGGCGGCAGCTCGTAGCCACGGCCCGTCAGCCAGGTCTGGGTCAGGACGAGGTGGCTCGTCGAGGACACGGGGACGAACATGAACACGCCCTGCACCACGCCGAGGAACAGCGCGATCAGCAACGTCACGGCTCGGTCCTTCGCGTCGGGATGAGGGAGCGCCCGGGGCTCGGAGGAGCTCGTCCCGGCCTCGCCGCCGACGAACGGTACGCGACGGGGGCGCCGGCCCTCTCCCGCCCCGCTGCCCGGAGGGAGACGAACGTGGCTCCGCGGCGACTCGGCCTGGATGCCTCGCGTCACTATCCTCCGATCCCCTGCGGAGGAGCCCCCGATGAGCCGTCTGACCACCGACCGGCAGGACGCGACGCTCGTGCTCCGGCTCGACGACGCCGAGCGGCGCAACGCGCTCGACCTGGCCACCATGCAGGACCTGGTGGCCCAGCTCACCGCCGCCGACGCCGACCCGTCGGTCCGCGCCGTGGTGTTGACGGGTAGCGACCCCGCGTTCTGCGCCGGCCTCGACCTGACCGAGGTCGCCGAGGGCCGGCTGCGGCTGGAGGAGGTCGAGGACCAGGGCGCCGACGTCTGGCGGACGCTCCAGGAGCTGCGGACCCCGACCATCGCGGCGGTCAACGGCGCGGCTGTCACCGGCGGTCTCGAGCTGGTGCTGTGCTGCGATATGGCGATCGCCTCCGACCGGGCCAGGCTGGCCGACACCCACGCCCGGGTGGGCATCCACCCCTCCGGCGGGATGAGCGTGCTCCTGCCCCGTTTCGTCGGGTTACGGGAGGCCGTCACGATGAGCCTGACGGGCCGCTTCGTGCACGCCGAGGAGGCCCGTTCGCTCGGGCTGGTCACCGAGGTGGTCGAACACGACCGGCTCCACGGCGCGGCGATGGAGCTGGCCGCGTCCGTGGCCGAGTGCGACGCCACGATCGTGGAGGTGCTCCTCGAGACCTACCGGGAGCTGTCGGGCACTCCCCTGCCGGAGGCGTTGCGGACGGAACGGCGGCGGGGTCGCGAGCTGATCGTCGACGCCGAAGCGGTCGAGGCCCGACGTCGCGACGTCATCGCCCGCGGCCGGCGCCTGTCAGGGGGCACGTGAGCGGCGGCTGTCTTGGCGGCACGTGAGTGGCGGCTGTCTTGGGGGCACGTGACAGCCGGCCCGGCCCCGTGCCGGCGCTGTCCTGGCGTCAGGCCACCGGCTCTGCCGCGTCGGCCGTCCGGCGGACCGACGATCCGGAAGGAGCCACGGGTTGCACCAGGCGGACGGGCAGCTGCTCCGCCCCGGTGATCAGGTGCGCGGCGAGAGCGTGGTGGCCGTCGACGACGTAGACCTTGCCGAGCCAGTTCGTGAGGTGGACGTGGCGGCTCTCGAGGGGGCGGGTGGCGGCGCGCTCGGTGAGCCACCGCACCCGTTCGGGGTCGATGGGGATCGGCTGGCTGAGGACGTCGAGCCCGTACCTCGGCATGGAGCTGCGCACGCCCAGCCGTTCCATCTCGACGTCGATGGGCCACTCGTCGACGGGCACGAGGTGGATCCTGCCGGGGGCGTAGGCCGGCAGGTGGTCGGGTAGCTGAGGTGGGAGCGGGGTTCTCATCGGTTGAAGTTTCTCATCTCGGACGGGCGGGCGGGACGCGAGGGTCGGTCACCGCAGGGGCGTGGGCGCGCAACGGCGACCATCACTACGGTCGGCGAGGTGAGCCGACGGGGAGTCCAGCCTCAGTTGTTGGAACGACAGGGAACGGTGGCGGTCGGATCGACCACACGCCGGGTTGCCGCCATGGTGGTGGTGCTCGCACTCACCGGCTGTGCGGGCGCCGACGACGGCCCGGACGGCGACGCCGAGCTGGAGGGTCTGCCGGACGCCTTCCCGGACGGCGTCACGTTCCCGTACGACGCGGAGATCGCGGAGGACGACTCGACCGGAGACGGTTCCGAGGTCCACCTGACGGTGGTCTCGGACACCCCGGTCGAGACGTGGATCGGGCACTTCGAGCAGGAGCTGCCGGAGACGGTGGAGGGGGAGAAGGAGTACCAGGCCGAGTCGGAGGCCCGGTGGGCGCTGCTCGACGTCGAGCACGACGAGGCGTCGTTGTGGTTGTGGGAGGACCCGGCGCCGGACACCGCGACCACCATCGAGATCGAGCTGCGCGACTGACCGTCGGCTCACCGGCGTAGGTGACCCGCTCGGACCCGCTCGGTGCCGCAGAGCCCGACGTGGACCTGGTGGGTGTCCCTGCCGGATGTCGCCGCACGTGCCGGGTGGACAACGCCTCGTGACGCTGGAACCTTCCGGGTGGACGGTACCGCTCGTCGCTCAGGCTCGACCCGCGTCCTTCGTACCACCGTCCCCCACCTCCGCCTCGCCGGAGGGTGGCTCGCCTGAGGGGTACCCGTCGATCTGCACGGTGACGGGCACCGCGTCGGGGACGTGCACCCGACCCTCCTTGCGGTCGCTCTGCAGGTCCCGGTAGCGGTCCAGGACCTCCACGAGCTCACGGGTGAGCGCCGCGGTCTCCTCGCGGGTGAGATGCAGGCGGGCCGTCATCTCGACGGAGGCCGCCACCCAGTCGGGACCCCAGCGGTGGGCGTCCCGATGCCAGGCGCGGATCCGCTGGTTGCGGGCCCGCAGCACCTCGTCGAGGATCGCCTGGGCGTCGTCGCGGGTCTCCTCACGCTGCAACACCTCGAAGCCGTCGATCGTCCACCCACCAGGCACCGGGCGCCACCAGCGGTCGCGGGCGCTGCCGAGCTCGGGGGCCTCCTCGATCAGGCCGTGCACCGCCAGCTGACGCAGGTGGTAGCTGGTCGTCCCGCTGCTCTCACCGACGCGGCGGCCGAGATCGGACGCCGTGCTGGGTCCGTGCTCGATGAGCAGCTCGATGAGCTGGAACCGCAGGGGGTGCGCCAACGCCTTCAGGGCTCCGGCGTCCAGCACCCGCCCCGGGTTCGGGAGATCCGATCGCATGCGCGCTCCTGACGGTCCGTTCCCCGCACGATCGCAGAGACTTGTTTGCAAACATCTCTCTGCAGTGTAGCGTGCAGACCGCAAAGAGATGTTTGCGGTTGCGGAGCGGTCCCTGGCCCGGGGAGCGCCCGCCCGGACCAGGAGGCGGACATGTACCCCCAGCAGCTCGGTCAGCTCCCCCAGCTCGAGCACCGCGAGAGCCTCCGATCGGCGTCGCGGCGCCGACGCTCGCGGCCGCAACGGCGAGGTCGGCTCCCGCGACGCGGCGACGGTCGGTGGACCGAGACACCGGCCCGGGAACGCGACCCCGACGAGGCTCCAGGGACCCGTCGGCCACCCCGCGGTCCCCGACGCAGCATCCGGCGCCGCCCGTGATCGCCGACCGCCCGATCACCGCGACGCGCGTTACCGGTCCACCAGTTCGCGCGCCTCGGGTACGGGGGTCAACGGGACCCCGTCGGCGAACCAGGAGGTGAGGTTGGCCACGCCGGCCTCGGCCATCTCCCGTCGGGTGGGCACCGTCGCCGACCCGATGTGGGGCAGCAGGACGGCGTTGTCGAGCTCGAGCAGCTCCGCCGGCACGTTCGGCTCGTCCTGGTAGACGTCGAGCCCGGCGGCCGCGATCCCGCCCGAGCGCAGAGCCGCGATCAACGCGTCCTCGTCGACCACCGATCCCCGGGCGATGTTGACGAGGACACCCCGCGGGCCGAGCGCTTCCAGCACCTCGGCGTCGACGAGGTGGTGGGTCGCCGACCCGCCGGGCACGGCGACGACGAGGAAGTCCACCGCTCGCGCCAGCTCCACCACGGTGGCGTGGTAGGGCAGGTCGACGTCCTCGCGCCGGTTCCGGGCGTGGTAGGCGACGTCGAGCTCGAACGCCCGCGCCCGCCGGGCGATCGCTCGGCCGATCCCACCGATGCCGAGCACGCCGAGGGTCCCCCCGTGCAGGCTGAGCTCCGCGAGCGGGTAGGCGCCTTCGCGCGCCCACCGTCCCTGGCGCACGTACCGCTCCGCCGGACCGAGCTCGCGCACGGCCATCAGCAGCAGCCCCATGGCGGTGTCTGCCACCTCGGCGTCGTTGGAGCCGCTGACGTTGGTGACCACGATCCCGCGGGACACCGCCGCCGCCACGTCGACGGTCTCGTACCCGACGCCGAAGTGGGCGACGATCTCGAGGTTGGGCAGCTCGTCGAGCAGTTCCGTACCGAGAGGGCCGCCACCGGGATTGGCCACGGCGACGACGTCCGCGCCGTTCCGCGCCAGCGCGGCCGCGGGATCGGGTTCCTCCCACAACCGCAGCAGCCGCAGCCGCTCCAAGGCTTCCAGCTCGAGCGGTTGTGGGGCGGTGGGCACGAGGACCAGCGGTGAGGTCATGACGGCTCCTGGGGCGCGATCGAGGTGGCCCGCCGCGCCGCGTCCGGCGCTCGGCGAGGGGACACGACGGCGTGTCTACCAGGCGAGCGCCCCCGGGATGGCGACGGGTTGTTGTCGGCGTCAGGCAACGTCGAGCTGACCTCCGCGGCTCCGGGGGGCCGGCGCAACATCGCGGTTGGCGCACCATCGCGGCCGGCGCACCATCGCGGACCGGCGCGCGGTCCCGGGCAGGCCGCAACATGCCCCGACGGCCGGAGCCGGTCAGCCGTCCCAGCCTGGCCGTCGGACCATCGGGGTGCTCCCAGGCGCCGCGGGCACGGCCGATGGGGCACGGCGTCCCGTGAACGGGTGTGGTGAGGTCCTCGAAGCTCCATCGGAACGCGGCGAGAGCCGACCATCTCACCTGCAAGCGGTAGGACCCGACGACTCGGCCGCTCTCGATGGCCGGCGAGGAGCAACCCGTGACCACCGTGACCTCCACCCCCGAGCCCGTCGCCAGGCACCCCGAGCCCTGCGAGGCCGGGGCCTCGTCCGAACGCCTCAGCCGTCACCTCGACGAGAACGTGCGGCTCGCGGTCGAGCTCGGTGTCTGCGAGGGCGCGGCGATCGCCGAGCAGGCCGCGGTGCTCGACGAGTACGGCGAGGACCTCGCTCGCGCCGACGTCGTGCTCAGTGCCCGGTTGCGTGCGCTGCTGGGTCCTGCCACGGACGCGTGAGTTCCCGGCCGGAGCTGCTCGAGCGGGCTGACGCCGCGCTCAACCCGGCCGCGGTGGACGGCCCGGTGGTCCTCGCTGCGGAGCAGCTCGACCAGCGCGCTGCGGGTGGTCAGAAGTAGTAGCGCCGCGGTCCGATGCTCCGGTTCAGCGCGCCGAGGACGATCAGGATGGCCCCCACCACGATGAGGATCCAACCGACCGTGGCCAGCACGCCGGTCTCGAGCAGGAACATGTCGAGCAGCAGCAGGATGATCCCGAGGGCGAGCATCAACACTCCGTTCTGGTAGGGCGGCCGTGCTACAGCCACGGTGGGTCGCGTCGATCGGTGGTCACCATGCCAGACGGGCGCACGGGAGCCCTGCAACCTGCCCGGTCACGCGGGAAGAGCCCGGTCAGCCGACCCCCACTGCCGAACGGGCCGGTGCCATCCGCTGAGCTGATCGCTCTGCTTGCATGATCCCGACGGGGACCGAGCTTGACGGGCGGGGAGGGAGCAGGACATGACGGCCGGGTACCTGTGGCACGAACCGTTCGGGTGCCACGACACGCCGAGGTGATCGACGCCGCGGCAGCGCTCGTCCGGGAGTCGGCGACCGGCTGAGGAGCACGACGTGGTGCGGATCCGTACCCCGGACCAGCGCCTCCGGGTGTTCATCAGCTCGACCCTGGGTGAGCTCGGTCCGGAGCGCCTGGCGGCCAAGCGGGCCGTGGACCGGCTGCGGCTGACACCGGTGATGTTCGAGCTCGGTGCGCGTCCGCATCCGCCACGCGAGCTCTACCTCGCCTACCTCGAGCAGAGCGACGTCTTCGTCGGTCTCTACTGGCAGAGCTACGGCTGGGTCGCCCCCGGCGAGCGGATCTCGGGCATCGAGGACGAGTTCCGCGCCTCGAAGGGGTTGCCGCGGCTCGTCTACGTCAAGGCTCCGGCCCCGTCACGGGAGGGGCCGCTCGCGCGGTTGTTGCGGGAGATCGGCGAGTCCGGCGTCTCCTACCGCCGCTTCGCCGACGCGGAGGAGCTCGAGGTACTGCTCGCCGACGACCTCGCCGTCCTCGTGAGCGAACGTTTCGCCGACCGCTCCCCACGAGCCACCACCCGGACCACGAGGAACAGCGGCTTGCGAGGCGAGCCGGACGGCTTCGTCGGTCGCGCTGCCCTGCTGCGACGGGTGGGTGAGCTGATCGTGGAGCCGAACGTCCGGCTCGTCACCCTGATCGGCCCGGGCGGGGTCGGCAAGACCCGACTGGCCCACCGGATCGCCCGGACGCGCTCGGACGACTTCCCCGGCGGCGTCCACATCGTCGAGCTGGCGTCAGTCTCCACGCGTGAAGCCGTGACGAGCGCCATCGCTGCAGGACCTGGCATCGGCGACGTGGCCGGCAGCTCCCCGCTCGAGCAGGTGGCCGAAGCGCTGTCGTCCGCTCCCGCGCTGCTCGTGCTCGACAACCTCGAGCACCTCATCGGGATGGTCGACCTCGTCGCCGAGCTCCTGGCGTTGGCGCCGGAGCTGACGGTGCTGGTGACCAGCCGTGAGCTGCTGCGTCTGAGGGGGGAGCACGTCGTCGAGGTGCCGCCCCTCGACGTTCCCGATCCCGACGCGGGCCCGGAGGAGCTGGCCACCGTCGAGGGCGTCGCACTCTTCCTCGAACGCGTGCGTGCCATGCGTGCCGGATCCGAGCTCGACGACGAGGACCTGCGCGCGGCCGGCGAGATCGTGCGGCGGCTCGACGGTCTCCCGCTGGCGATCGAGCTCGCCGCCGCGCGGTGCCGTCTCTTCGGCCCGCGCGAGCTCCTTGCCCGCCTGGAGCCTCGTCTCACGATCCTCGGCAGCGGAGCCCGGGACGCACCGGAGCGACAGCGCACGCTGCACGCCACGATCCGGTGGAGCTACGACCTGCTTCCCCCGGAGCGGCAGGACCTGTTCGACCGGCTCGGGGTCTTCGCCGGCGGCTTCGGGCTCGACGGCGCCGAGGCGGTGGCGACCACTCCGGACGATCGGCTCGCCGGCCTCGCCGACCTCACCGACCGCAGCCTGCTGCGCACGGCCGGCAGCGTCGGCGGGATCCTGCGCTTCCGGATGCTCGAGACGATCCGGCAGTACGCCCGCGGACGGCTCGAGGCGCGTGGCCTCGTCGAGGAGGTCGAGCGCGCCCACGCGCACCATCTGCTCGCGCTCGCGGACCGGCTCGAACCCGGCTACGAGCGAGGCGAGGAGCGGCTGGTGGTCGAGCGGATCGCCGCGGACGATGCCGACTTCGCCGCTGCGGCGGACTGGTTCACCGCGAACGGCGAGCCGAGTTCGGCGATACGGCTCGCGGAGGTGTTGTGGCGCGCGTGGTGGGTGCGAGGACGCTTCCGCGAGGGCATCGCCCGGACATCGCCGCTCCTGCGGGAGACGGCCCTGCCCGACCGGGACCGGGCGCTGGCGCGGTTCGTCGTCGGCCACCTGGCGTTCGGGCTCAGCGACTTCGAAGCCTCGCTCCCGTTGGTGGCCGAAGCAGCGCGGCTGTTCGAGGCCGTCGGGGACGATCGCGGCCTCGCGCAGGCACTCGTGCCGCTCGGCGTCATCCACGTCGCGACCGGGGACGCCGCTGGCGAGGCCGAGCTCCAGCGCTCCGTCCGACTCGCCCGCGAGCTCGACGACGGGTGGACGCTGGCCTTCGCCGAGCTGGCAGCCGGCAGCACGCTGACGAGCATGGGGCGCCACGCCGAAGCGGTCCCCCTGCTCGAGGCGTCCGTCACTCACAACCGCCACCTGGGCACCGAGGTGCTGCTCGCCTACGCACTCGTCTACCTCGGCCGTGCCCGGACCGGGCTCGGCCAGCTGAGCGAAGCACGCGTCCTGCTCGTGGAGGCGCTCGAGCGGGGCGGGTCGATGGACAGCAGGGAGGTGGTGGCCCGGGCACTCACCGAGATGGCCGGCTTGGCGGCCGAGATCGGCGGCACCGACAGCTCCGAGGTGGCCGGGAGGATCCTCGGTGCCGCCGACGCGATCCGTGCCTCGCTGGGTGCGCCCGTCTACCGACCGGACCAGGCCCACGTGACCAGGCTGCGTGCGCGGCTGCGCGCCGAGTTGGGTGAGGGACGTTTCGAGGAGTCGCTCGCTGCTGGACGTGCCCTCGGGTTCGAGGAGGTGATCGGTGAAGCGCCCACCTGGCTCCCGACCCGGCCGTAGGCAGCGTGACGTCCGCGCCTGCAGCCACGTCGATCCGCCCGCCCGCTACGGGCGGTGCCCGGGGGTGACCAGGATCTTGCGGCCGGCTCCTGCCTGAACCCTCGCGATCGCGTCCGGGTAGTCGGCCAGCGGCAGCCGATCGCTGATGATCACGGCCGGGTCCACCGCGCCAGCCGTGAGCAGGGCAACAGCGCGATCGAACGAGTTGAGCACCGACATCGAGCCCACGATGGTGATCTCGTCCCGGTAGACGCGGTACGGCGACCACGTCGCGACGGCTTCCTCGTCCGCCACGCCGAACTGCAGGAACGTCCCACCGACGGCTACCCGAGCCAGCCCGTCCTCGATGGCACCCACCGCTCCGGTGCAGTCGATGACGACGTCCCAGCCGGACCCGGCGTCGAGCTCGGCGGCCGACGTCGCGGTCCTCGACGCCCCGACCTGAGCCGCCGCGTCCAGGCGGTCGGCCTCCAGGTCGACGACGTCGACCGAGACCGCGCCGGCGCGCGACGCCAGGGCGACGTGGAGCAGACCCATCGTCCCCGCCCCGTTGACGAGCACCCGGTCGCCGAGTCGGCCGGCCACGACGTCGGACCCGCGGATCGCGCACGACAGCGGCTCGACCAGCGCCGCGTCCTGCACACGGACCTCATCCGTGAGCTTCACGCAGACCCCGGCGGGTGCGGCCACGTACTCCGCGGCACCGCCGGCGATCGTCACCCCGAGCGCGGAGAAGTTCAGGCACAGGTTCGTGCGCCCCCGGCGGCACCGCTCACAGGCGTGGCAAGGCAGGTTCGGGTCGACCGCGACGCGATCGCCCACGATGAGCGACGTGACACCGCTGCCGAGCGCGACCACCTCGCCGGCGAACTCGTGGCCGGGAACCACCGGCAATGTCGGGGCGAAGCGCCCCTGCATGATGTGCAGATCGGTCCCGCAGATCCCGCAGGCCGCCACCGCGATCACGACCTCACCCGGCGCCGGCGTGGGATCGCCGATGGAGGTCACCTCGACCCGTCCCGGTCCGCTGATGACCGCCGCTCTCACGCTCGTCTCCTCGTCCGCCACGACCCCCGACGCGACCCTAGGTCCCCCGCCCGGAGCGCGTCGTTCCCTGGGACGATCGGCGGCCGCCGTCGGCTCACGCGGATGCGAGCAGGTTCTCGAGCTTCCGGAGGCTCTCGCTCCACCCGCCTTCGTGGAGCTCACGCCGCGCCTCGGTGACGAAGGCACCCTGCTGCACGGTGAGCCGGGTCGAGTTCCCGAGGTCGACGAGCGACACCGTCACCACCGTCTCCACGTCGTCGGGATCGGGCTCCTCCCAGCGGAACGTGAAGCTGAGCCGATCGGGCGGAGCGACCTCGAGGAAGCTGCCCTCGAGGTGGAACAGGTCACCCTCTGGGGGCTGCATCGCGAACCGGTACCGCCCTCCCACCGACGGATCGAGATCGAGGCGCGGGATGGTGAAGCCGTGCGGTCCCCACCACTGACGGAGCTCGTCCGGATCGACGAGCGCCTCGAAGGTCCGCGAGGCGGAGGTCGCCGGCTCGGCCTCGAGGCGGAGCCACAGGCCGCTCGGCCCCCCAGCGTCCACGGTGCCCTCCTGGTCACCTCGCCAGCAAACCCACGCCCGATACCGATGCTCCGGCTGGGCGACGAACGCGTCAAATCACGTGCGACCCTCCGCCTCGGAGGACCCGGCCGGGCTGCCGCTGAGGATCGCTGGATGATCAGTCTCGCCGGTGCCCCGTCCCGGGTCGGATCGGGTCAGATCGGGTCGGGTCGGGTCGG